>NZ_JCBDGG010000001.1:0-50216 GCF_059833835.1 Vibrio sp. R15-SG3-ISO1B
CACCTTTCGTTCGTTCAGTTGCCAATCGTAATCGTAGCGTATTTTGCCTGAAAACTCGGCCAGTTCCGGGCGGTAGTGGGTTAGGTGATCAAACAGCGCTTCTTTGTCGCCAAAGTCTGCGGCAAACCAATCATAAATTGAGGAGAGAGTGAGTGTCTCACCTTGTATCTCTGCTCCTTTATAACTATTGATAAATGCCTCTGCGGCTTGTTCTAGCAGCGCTTCAGTATTCTCTGCGGTGAACGCAGACGCCTGCAAGTTTGGACAGCCAAGACTGGCGCAATTGACGGCGTAGTGAGTACGAGGATCCTGCCAGATTGGGCGTAAAATGCGGTGCTCGATATCGTTGAGAGTGACCTCTTGGCCATTGATCGTCAGGACATCTTGATCCCAAGGACCAAAGCTAAATAGCCCACCGAGTTTCGTTATGGATGATACGGGGTAGTGGTCGATGATGAGTTTAACGGTGACGGCATTGTACAGGTTTACCCAATAGGCATATTGCTGGTTCTGGCGTAATTGACGAGGGTCGAGCGTCTCCAATGACTCGATATATCGATTGAGTTTGAGTGTATCTTGAGGCTCAAACGCGCCATAACGCAACAGATGGTCTTCGCCTTGCACAACCAGATATTTATCAAGGAGCTCTTGCCATGCTTGATGAGAGATTGACTCAGCGTGTTCCGGGTTGCTTGTGTTCCAATATGCCCAAAGTTTTGATTCGGGTGCAGCCAACGCGGAGGTAGGGGCGAGCAGGAGAAGTGCAGCGAGCGATGTTTTCATCTTATACCTTTACAAATCTGATCTTACAAATCGTACATAATGATTGAGACCCGCCGAGTGGCTGATATATTTCATCTTCAGAGTGGTCAAAAAAAAGCTGGCAGGTTGCCAGCTTTATGGTAAGTGCGAGATTAACGCAAGAACTCGGGGATATTCGCCTCAAAAGCGGCGATCTTCTCTTCGTGTTGTAAGGTCAAACCGATGTTGTCGAGTCCATTGAGCAAGCAATGACGACGGAACTCATCGATCTCGAAACTGTACTCTTTGCCGTTAGCACGCACTTTCATCGCTTCTAAGTCCACTTCCACTTCCGCGCCTTCAGTGGCCTCAACAAATTGAAAAATCTCGTCGACTTCTTGTTCTGCTAAGCGCACAGGGACCATTTGGTTGTTGATCGAGTTGCCGTAAAAAATATCGGCAAAGCTCGGCGCGATCATGGCTTTGATACCGTAGTCGGCTAACGCCCAAGGAGCATGTTCACGTGATGAACCACAACCAAAGTTCTCGCGTGCGAGCAGGATTGAGGCCCCTTTATAACGGGGAGCGTTGAGGACGAAGTCCGGGTTAGGCTGTTCGCCGGCATCATCTAGAAATCGCCAATCATGAAAGAGGTGCTTGCCAAACCCTAAGCGCGACACCTTTTGTAGGAACTGCTTAGGAATGATTGCATCAGTGTCGACATTCGCTGCATCGAGAGGCACAACCAAGCCGGTATGTTGTTTAAATCCTGACATGTGGTGTCTCCTTAGTTTAACTCACGAATATCAACAAAGTGGCCAGCAATGGCGGCAGCCGCGGCCATGGCAGGGCTGACTAGATGGGTACGACCCCCACGGCCTTGTCGACCTTCAAAATTTCGGTTTGATGTGGAGGCGCAACGCTCTCCTGGCCCTAAGCGGTCATTGTTCATGGCAAGACACATAGAGCAACCAGGTAAGCGCCATTCAAAGCCAGCTTCTTTGAAGATGACATCGAGCCCTTCAGCTTCGGCTTGCGCTTTCACTTGCTCGGAACCCGGTACGATCAACGCTTGCACATGAGCCGCCACTTTGCGTCCTTTCGCCACTGCGGCAGCGGCGCGCATATCCTCGATACGAGAGTTGGTACAAGAACCAACGAATACTTTATCAACGGAGTAGTCAGACAGCGCTTTGCCAGCTTCTAGTCCCATGTAGGCAAGGGCTTTCTCAGCAGAGGCTTTCTCGATAGGATCTTGAAAGCTCTCGGGCGTAGGGATTGGACTATCGACGGCGATCACTTGTCCTGGGTTTGTCCCCCAAGTGACTTGTGGTTTGATGTCTGCACCATTTAGCGTAACGACTGCGTCAAACTTGGCGTCATCGTCGGTTTTCAGGGTTTGCCAATACTCTACGGCAGCGTCCCAGTTGGCACCCGTAGGCGCAAATTTACGACCTTTGATGTAATCGAAAGTGGTTTGATCGGGTGCAATCAGGCCTGCTTTAGCGCCTAATTCAATTGCCATGTTACACACCGTCATACGACCTTCCATCGACAGATCTCGGATCGCTTCACCACAGAACTCGACTACGTAACCCGTGCCGCCTGCGGCAGTGGTCTTCCCTATGATGGCAAGCACGATGTCTTTTGCTGTGATGCCTGGGGCGACCTTGCCTTTGACTTCAATCTTCATTGTTTTGGCGCGCGCTTGCTTCAAGGTTTGAGTGGCAAGCACATGCTCAACTTCTGAGGTGCCGATACCGAATGCCAAGGAACCAAAGGCGCCGTGCGTTGCGGTATGTGAGTCACCACATACGATGGTCATACCCGGAAGTGTAATACCGAGCTCAGGGCCCATGACGTGGACAATACCTTGGTATTTGTGGTTGATGTCATAAAGTGTGACGCCAAATTCTTTACAGTTTTTGGACAGCGTTTCCATCTGGATTCGCGCCATTTCACCGGATGCATTGATGTCTTTGGTGGTGGTCGAGACGTTGTGATCCATGGTTGCGAAGGTCTTGCTGACTTGACGCACGGTGCGTCCTTTCTCACGCAAGCCATCAAACGCCTGTGGTGAGGTCACTTCATGCACTAAGTGACGATCAATATAAAGGATAGGGTTTTCACCCTCGGCTTCGACGGCGATATGTGCGTCATACACCTTTTCGTATAATGTTTTACCCATTGCTCTTCCTCGTCGTCCTTGTCGATAAACCCGCCAATGCCAAGCGGCGATTGGCGGTGTCATGACGACTTATAGTCTGTTGTGTTTGGTCTGTCGATTACGAGTTTAAAATGTATCCAGCGATTTTGTCGCCCATCTCTGAGGTCGTCAGAGCGGGGTTGCTACCGGCAAGGTCTGCGGTAAGCTCACCAGCGGCTAGCGCTTTTGACACGGCATGTTCAATATCTTGCGCTGCGGCTTCTTCGCCTAGGCTGTAACGCAGCATGAGCGCTGCAGACAGAATTTGCGCTACTGGGTTGGCGATGTTTTTGCCTGCGATGTCCGGGGCACTACCGCCAGCGGGTTCATACAGACCAAACTTGCTCTCATTGAGACTGGCAGAAGGGAGCATACCCATTGAGCCGGTGATCATCGCACACTCATCCGAGATGATGTCGCCGAAAATATTCGAGCACAGCATGACATCAAACTGAGCCGGATCTTTGATAAGCTGCATCGTGGCGTTATCGATGTACATGTGAGAAAGCTCAACATCTGGGTACTCTTTTGCGATCTGTTCCACCACTTCTCGCCATAGAATCGAGCTTTGCAGTACGTTCGCTTTATCAATTGAGCACACTTTCTTGCGGCGCAGCTGTGCAGACTCAAACGCAATACGCGCAATACGCTCGATTTCAAAGCGGTGGTAGACTTCGGTATCAAACGCTTTCTCGTTGGCGCCTTCACCTTCACGTCCTTTCGGTTGACCGAAGTAGATGCCGCCAGTCAGCTCACGCACGACGACGATATCAAAGCCACGCTCAGAGATGTCTGCGCGGAGTGGTGAGAAGGCTTCCAGTCCAGAATGGATTTGAGCTGGGCGCAGGTTGCAAAAGAGTTGGAAATGTTTACGTAGCGGCAGTAATGCACCACGTTCAGGTTGATCGTTCGGCGGTAGATGTTCCCATTTCGGACCACCTACTGAGCCAAATAGAACGGCATCGGACTCTTCACACGCCTTCACCGTGCTCTCTGGGAGTGGCGTACCGTGGTTGTCGATGGCGATGCCACCCACATCATGCTGTTCACGCTCAAAGCGGATTCCGTGCTTACTCTCAATCGCATCCAGTACTTTATTGGCTTGCGCCATTACTTCTGGGCCGATGCCGTCACCAGGGAGAACGGCAATGTTGTACGTTTTGTCTGTCATGTTAATCCTTTAATTTTAATTATCGTGAAGCCTAGAGACCGGAGTCTCAGGCGTCTTATACGGTTGCGATTTTTTTCTGTTTGATTTCAGCAATTTGGTTTGCACGGTGAATGCTGTTGATCACGTGAAGAAGGGCTTGGCCTGAGGCTTCGACAATGTCCGTTGAAACGCCGGTACCGTGATATTTTCGGCCTTTGTAGTTGGCGATAATATCCGCTTGGCCCAAACCATCTTCCCCTTCACCTTTGGCGGTTAAGTCAAACTTATCCAGCACAATATCATACCCAGTGACGCGATAGATACACTGGTACAAGGCATCCACCGGGCCATTGCCGACGGCTGCTTCGCAGCGCTCTTCATCACCGCACTGCAACTTGATACTGGTGGTGGCCATTACGCTACCAGATTGCACGCTGAGATAGTTCAACTTGTAGTAGTCATCTTCTTCGCGCAAGTTAGAGAAGTGCGTCAAGGCTTCCAAATCGTAGTCAAACACTTGCCCCTTGCGGTCAGCCAGCTTCAAGAAATCTTCGTACAACGCATCTAGGTTGTACTCTTCGCTCTTGTAGCCCATCGAGTCCATATGGCTCTTCACCGCGGCACGTCCACTGCGACTGGTTAGGTTCAACGCTTGGTTTTTCAATCCAATCGACTCTGGCGTCATGATTTCGTAAGTGTTCTTATTCTTCAGCATGCCATCTTGGTGAATGCCGGAAGAGTGGCTAAACGCGTTGGCGCCGACGATCGCTTTGTTGGATTGAATCGGCATATTGCACAATTGGCTGACGAGTTTACTGGTGCGATGGATTTCGTCGTGTTTAAGGCCAGTGTGAACGCCAAGCAGTTCTTGACGAGTTTTGATGATCATCGCGATCTCTTCGAGAGAGCAGTTGCCCGCTCGCTCTCCGATGCCATTAATGGTGCCTTCAATTTGACGTGCACCTGCTTGAACCGCTGCAATTGAGTTGGCAACAGACATACCAAGGTCATCGTGACAGTGAACAGAGATAATCGCTTTATCGATGTTTGGCACGCGGTTGAATAGAGTTTGAATAATGCCGCCAAACTCGTTGGGCACCGTGTAGCCTACGGTATCAGGGATATTGATCGTACTGGCACCTGCATCGATCGCCGCTTCGACCATACGACATAGGTTGTCAATTGGAGTACGGCCAGCGTCTTCACACGAGAATTCGACATCATCGGTATAGTTACGCGCATGTTTAACCGCTTTGACACCCATTTCGACTACATCGTCGTAGCTGCGGCGAAGCTTGTCTTGAACGTGCACTGTAGAGGTTGAAATGAAGGTATGGATACGGAATTGGTCTGCGACTTTTAATGCTTCAGCCGCCGCATCGATGTCTTTTGCCACTGCACGAGAAAGCGCACAGATTCGGCTATTTTTGATATTGCGAGCAATCGCTTGGACGGATTCAAAATCACCCGGAGACGATACAGGGAAGCCTGCTTCAATAACATCAACGCCGAGTCTTTCAAGCGCGTAGGCAATCTGCAGTTTCTCTTTAACTGTCAAACTTGCTGACAACGCTTGTTCGCCATCACGCAATGTGGTGTCGAAAATAATGACTTGATCGTTCATGTTTGCTTCCTTAGTGATTTCTACACATTTGAGTGAGTGAATCGATGACTTCCGGTTTCGTTATAGTAAAAAAAAGCCCGCATATTGATGCGGGCTTTTTGAATCTGTGTGGTGGTTTTTCGTCCACAGCCTACCCGCGCGATTTGGTCACGATAAGGAGGAGGCTCAGCAGGAGAGAAAAACGCATATACATGATTAACGTGTCCTTAAAGGTCGTTATATATCCACAAAATTAAGTTAACAAATTAGTACCGTACTCAACCGCATAGGTCAACCCTAAAGTGCAAGTTTTCTCCTCTTTCTTGTTTTCTTTATTTTCAACAGACGCAAAGTTTTGCGTTCTCTACTGAATGTTGATGTCACGCAACTACAGTGAAACGTTCACGAACCTGTCACCAAAAACGCTTAATTTGTCATCAATACCGTCATGGAAAGGAGTCGGTCATGCGTACTATCGAACCTATCGCAAAGTTAGATTTGGCGTTCTCATTGTTTTGCTTGCAGCACAAGTTTTCTTGGCCTGTGTCTCGCTTGAGCAAAGCCGTTTCTCACACAGGTGATGGGCACCTCTATGTGTTATTTGGCGCTCTAGCGTGGGGCTGGGGTGGCGATACTGGGGCTTGGTTTCTGCTTGTTGGTTTAACGGCGTTTCTTATCGAGCTTCCGATTTACTGGACGTTGAAAAACCTATTTAAGCGCCGCCGTCCGCAGGAGTTGTCAGATCTGGTGCCCTCTTTTATTACGCCATCCGATCGCTACAGTTTACCCTCTGGGCATACGGCAGCGGCGTTCTTAATGGCCACCTTGATCGGACACTTTTATCCAGGCTTAGCGGTCATCGCGTTAGTCTGGGCCTGTTTCATCGCCTTATCTCGTATCTTGTTGGGTGTCCATTTTCTCACTGATGTGTTGTTAGGCGCCGTCTTGGGCATGATGTGTGCTCAAGCTGCCCTCACCCTGATTGGAGGTTAATGAGTGAAAATACTGTATGGCGTTCAAGGCACTGGTAATGGTCATATCGCTCGTGCAAGAGCAATGGCACAGTGTTTAAAAAAGAGCGGGTTGGAGGTGCAGTTTCTCTTTTCTGGGCGAGAAAAGTCTAAGTACTTCTCTATGGAGGAGTTTGGCGACTATCAAACTCGGCAAGGCTTTTCATTTGTGACCAATAAAGGTCAGGTGGATTACCTAAAAACCGCCTTGAGCAATAACCCCTGGCACTTTTGGCGAGAAGTCAAACAGCTCGACTTATCTCAGTACGATCTCGTCCTCAATGATTTCGAGCCTGTGTCTGCTTGGGCCGCACGGCAACAAAACATCCCATCGATTAGCATCAGCCACCAAAACGCCTTTCGCTACCCTGTCCCTTTACGTGGCGCGAGTTGGTTTGATAGACAAGTCATCGAGCATTTTGCCCCAGCCAATTATCACATCGGGTTGCATTGGTATCATTTTGATCAACCCATTTTGCCACCAATTGTGCATACGCACAGAGAAGAAGTGGCAGAAGAAGCGTTTATTTTGGTTTATTTGCCGTTTGAAAGCACCGCCGACATTTCGGAGTTGTTGCTTCGCTTTGTTAACCATCGCTTTATCTGTTATCACCCAGAAATCATCGAACCTGAACTTATCGACAATATCGAGTTTATGCCACTCAGCGTCTCCTCTTTTCATCACCATCTCAATCGCTGCGGTGGGGTGATTGCCAATGGTGGTTTTGAGCTGCCATCAGAAGCGTTGACGTTGGGTAAGAAGCTGCTACTCAAGCCCTTGAGTGGGCAGTTTGAGCAACTGAGCAATGTGGCAACATTAGAGGATCTCGGGTTGGCGTCGTCGATGGAGATGTTGGATGCCTCGATTGTTCGTCGTTGGCTCGATGAGCCTGGAGCAGAGAGTGTGAATTACCCCGATGTCGCACAGGCAATTGTGGCGTGGATTGAAAAAGGGCGTTGGGATGATCAGTTGGCGTTGACCGGTGAACTATGGGAGCGAGTGGATTTTCCAAGTTATGTTACCCCCTCCTAGCGTTGAGATAGGCGCTACGTTGATTCGACAAAAACAGCATCAGTTATTGATGCTGTTTTTGTATCTGCGAGAGTAACTATTGATTCCCTCCATAATAGCGGCGCGATATGGAAATGCGCTAGGCATATAAAATATTTGTATATTTCTATAAAAAACAGCGTTTTAGTTATTTTTATATGTGGATTAACATGTTGATTTGTAAGTTCTTTCTGATTTGTATGATAAAAAATACTGATTAAATATCAATCTAGTTGATAAGCGCAGTTTGATTCGTTGATAGTAGTAATGCGTTAGGAAATATCTGACTTAGAAATACGAGTGCCATCCCGTGCCACGGCTTTCTGTTCCCCACCTATTCGCATCAAAAATATTGAATGAATTTGACGAATTTTAATGAGGCTTGCCAAATGAATGACAAGAAAGAATCGGTTAGCGCTATGTCTAGCTACCGTATGGAAAGTACGTTACGTGGAGTGGATCTCAACCTATTAACCGTGTTTGATGCAGTGATGCAAGAGCAAAACATCACACGCGCTGCGCATAACTTGGGCATGTCTCAACCTGCAGTGAGCAACGCTGTCGCACGCCTAAAAGTGATGTTTAATGACGAACTCTTTATGCGTCAAGGTCGCGGTATCCAGCCGACTCAACGCGCTCGCCAACTGTTTGGCCCTGTGCGCCAAGCGTTGCAACTGATCCGTAACGAGCTGCCAAGTTCTGTGTTTTCTCCTGAAACGTCAACACGTCTTTTCAAGCTTGGTATTTGCAGCCCTTGTGACATGCGTTTTGCACCAAAAATCATGGCAACGATTCACGAGTTGGCACCGAATGTTCAACTGCACCTCGATGCGGAATTTGACCGTCAATTGGCTGAGCGCATGCGTTATCAAGAAATTGATTTTGTGATTGATTACGCCCGTTTTGATGAGCAAGGTTTCTCAAGCACAGAAATCTTCCAAGACGAATTGGTTGTCGTCGCATCAAAAGCACACTCGCGCATTAACGGCAGCGTGAGCGCAGATGACTTGCTGCGTGAGCGTCACGCAAAACTGTCTAAAATCCATGGTCAACGTAGCTTCTCTGAGCAAGCTTATCGTGATCTAGACTTACAAGCGTACTATGAAGGTACGAGCTTGAGTAACGTGCTGTACGTGGTCGGTCAGTCAGAGCTCGTGACTATCGCACCGCGTTGGATGGTTGAAAATGCCGCCAACAAAGAGCAGCTACAAGTACTTGAGTTCCCGTTTGAGAACGCCAGTATCAGTGGCTACCTCAGCTGGCACGAGTCGAGTGAAAAAGACAAAGGCCACATCTGGTTGCGTGATCAACTGATGATGGTGTGCGGTGAAGTGGTCGCTTTAAACTAATTGACACACTTTTCTTGTATTAAAAAACCTTGGGTGGCTCTGGCCTCCCGAGGTTTTTTACTATTTAGCGGCAGAAGTTTGATGAGTGTCAGTTGCCTTTTCAAACTTGAAATGTACACTTGTGCGCTGAAATAAGGCTTACAGGTGTAAGCTAAAGGTAGAAGTGATGGCCAATTTAGATTTTCATATCGTACAACGAATTCGAGACAGAATTGCACAAGGCGCCGAGCGCGCCGCGCTCAAGCACAAAGTGAACGGTGCTTGGCAAGACATCAGTTGGAAGCAGTTCGGTCAGCAAGTGGACGCCGTGTCGCTTGCACTATTGGCTCAAGGATTGAGAATACAAGATAAAGTCGGCATTTTTTCCAACAACATGCCGCAATGGACCATCGCTGATATCGGTGCGCTGCAAGCCCGTATCGTGACTGTTCCTATTTATCCGACCAACACCGCCGCCCAGTCCGCATACATCGTAGAAAACGCAGATGTGAAAGTACTGTTTGTTGGCGAGCAAGCCCAGTTTGATGCGGCGTTAGAGATCACGACACTGTGCCCGCAGCTTGAGTTGATTGTCGCTATGTCCGATGACATCGAATTAGGGGATGCGCCGAACGCGATGAGCTGGAAAGGGTTTATTGCCAGCGGCAGCCAAGCGCACCAAGCGGAGCTTGACGCGCGTTTAAGCCAAGCAAACGCCGATGATCTGCTCACACTGATTTACACCTCAGGTACCACAGGTCAGCCAAAAGGCGTGATGCTCGATTACGCTAACATTGCCGCGCAACTCGAAGGGCATGACAAACGTCTGAGCCTCTCTCAAGAGGATGTGTCGCTCTGTTTCTTACCGTTGTCTCACGTGTTCGAGCGGGCGTGGACTTACTACGTGCTCTACAAAGGCGCGACCAATTGCTATCTGCAAGACACCATGCAAGTGCGTGATGCCTTAGGCGAAGTGCGCCCTACTGTGATGTGTGCGGTGCCAAGATTTTACGAGAAAATCTTCTCGGCCATTCATGAAAAAGTGTCTAAAGCCCCACTGATTCGCAAAGTGCTGTTCACTTGGGCGGTGAATATGGGCGCTAAGGTGTCGGCGTGTCATCAAGAGGGACGAAAGCCTTCTTTTCTACTGAAAAAGTCACATGCGCTTGCGGATAAGTTGGTTTTGTCGAAGTTGCGTGCTTTATTGGGTGGTCGCATCAATTTTATGCCTTGTGGCGGCGCAAAGCTTGATGAAACCATTGGCCGTTTTTTCCATGCCTTAGGCATTAACGTCAAGTTAGGCTACGGTATGACGGAAACCACCGCGACAGTGTCATGCTGGAGCGATACCGGTTTTAACCCTGACTCTATTGGTGTCACTATGCCCGGTGCGCAAGTGAAAATCGGAGAGAACAACGAGATTCTCGTTCGTGGCCCTATGGTTATGCGTGGCTATTACAAAATGCCTGAAGAGACAGCGAAGAGTTTTGACGAGCAAGGCTTCTTGAAGACAGGAGACGCGGGGCATATTGATGAGGATGGCCATCTCTTTATTACCGACCGTATCAAAGAGCTGATGAAAACCTCCGGCGGTAAATACATTGCGCCTCAAGTGGTTGAAGGGGCGATCGGCAAAGATCACTTCATTGAGCAGGTGGCGGTGATTGCCGATACGCGCAAATTTGTCTCCGCTCTGATTGTGCCTTGTTTTGACAGCTTGGAAGAGTACGCCAAAGAGTTGAACATTAAGTATCACGACAGGGTCGAGCTGATAAAACACCACCAAGTGGTCGAAATGCTGGAAAAGCGAGTCAAAGATCTGCAAAAAGAGTTGGCCAACTTTGAGCAAGTGAAAAAGTTCAAACTATTGCCTAAAGCCTTCTCAATGGACGATGGCGAGCTAACGCCAACTCAAAAACTGCGAAGAAAAGTGATTAATGATAAATATCAGGACGAAATCGAAGAAATGTACAGTGATAAGCCGGAACGCAAGTAGTTCCGCGCTAGGATAATTTTTCGATTGATGAAAAATCCCTCAATGGCATACATGAGTCATTGAGGGATTTTTTTTGCGCTTTACTCATCAGCTTTAGCCAATGAGATTAGGGTGATAAGAAGTGATGAAACAATATATATGACTAAAATTTTCCATTACTTTAATGCCTTGTATTGCTTTGGTGCCACTTGGTGAGTATTTAAGGCCCTGTTTCCTTGTTTAGTAGCATCTTGTCAATTTTGCGAGGTAAATCGCATTAGACCTGGTGCTAATTAAACGTTACATTTGTTGCGTTACCTTGCTTTTTGTTACGACAGAGCAGGACATAGCCGAAAAAGTGTATGTATTTCGATTAGGCTACGAATAAGCCCTAGACTATGTAAAACCAGCTCAATTGATTGACCTTATTGATTGAGGTACTGGTAAGGAGAAAAATATGGCAGCAATGTTGTCCGGAGCAGAGATGGTGGTGCAATCTCTGATCGAAGAAGGCGTTGAACAGATTTTTGGATACCCAGGTGGTTCCGTTCTTGATATCTATGATGCGCTGCACGCCAAAACCGACCAAATCAAGCACGTTCTCGTGCGTCACGAACAAGCCGCTACCCACATGGCCGACGGCTATGCAAGAGCAACGGGCAATCCAGGTGTGGTGCTTGTCTGTTCTGGACCCGGTGCGACCAATACCATTACGGGGATCGCGACGGCGTACATGGATTCTATCCCGATGATCGTCATTTCTGGCAACGTGCCCAATAACCTGATTGGCAACGATGCGTTCCAAGAGTGTGACATTGTTGGTGTCTCTCGTCCTGTGGTAAAACACAGCTTTTTGGTGAAAAAAGCGGAAGATATTCCTGAAACGGTCAAAAAAGCCTTTTATATTGCCACTACCGGACGACCAGGTCCTGTGGTGATTGATTTGCCTAAGGATGTGATGAATCCTCTGGTGAAGCTGCCTTACGAGTATCCTTCATCCATCTCAATGCGCTCTTATAAGCCGACAACCAGCGGGCACAAAGGGCAGATCAAAAAGGCGCTGAAAGCGCTGCTCGACGCGAAAAAGCCGGTTCTTTATGTCGGTGGTGGCGCGGTGATCGCCGAAGCAGATAAACCGCTGCTCAAATTGGCAGAAGCGCTGAATTTGCCGGTTGTTAGCACACTGATGGGGCTAGGGGCTTTTCCCGGCACACACAAAAATGCGCTCGGTATGCTCGGGATGCATGGTCTGTATGAAGCAAACATGGCGATGCATAACGCCGATCTGATCTTTGGTGTTGGGGTTCGCTTTGATGATCGCACCACCAACAATCTAGAGAAATATTGTCCCGATGCGAAAGTTATGCATGTCGACATTGATCCCTCATCCATCTCTAAAAACGTCAAAGCGGATCTGCCGATCGTCGGCTCTGCGGACAAAGTACTGCAAGCTATGGTTGATCTGCTAGAAGATCAACAAGCATCCAACGATCAACAAGCATTGACTCGCTGGTGGGACGACATTCAAACATGGCGCGATCGCGCTTGCTTAGCGTATGAAACCTCTCCAGAGCGGATTAAGCCTCAGCAAGTTATCGAGACACTGCACAAGCTGACGAATGGCGACGCTTATGTGGCTTCTGATGTTGGTCAGCACCAGATGTTTGCCGCGCTCTACTATCCGTTTAATAAACCTCGCCGCTGGATCAATTCTGGTGGTCTAGGCACGATGGGCTTTGGCCTTCCTGCGGGTATGGGAGTGAAATTTGCTAAGCCGAATGAAGAAGTGGTTGTCGTGACGGGCGATGGCAGTATTCAGATGAACATCCAAGAGCTCTCTACGGCGATGCAGTATGATATTCCGGTGAAGATCATTAACCTCAACAACCGTTTCTTGGGCATGGTCAAACAGTGGCAAGACATTATCTACCAAGGGCGACACTCCAACTCCTACATGAGTTCTGTTCCTGACTTTGCAGCCATTGCACAGGCGTATGGGCATGTGGGTATCCGTATCGAAACCCCCGATCAGCTGGAAGCGGGCCTAAAGCAAGCTTTGGATATGAAAGATCGTTTGGTGTTTGTGGATATCAATGTCGATGAAACAGAGCACGTTTACCCAATGCAGATCAAAGGCGAGGGTATGGACAAAATGTGGTTGAGCAAAACGGAGAGAACCTAATTATGCGACATATTATTTCACTACTACTGGAAAACCAGCCGGGCGCCTTGTCTCGCGTGGTGGGGCTATTCTCTCAGCGTGGCTACAACATTGAGTCATTGACGGTATCACCGACAGACGATGAGACCTTATCACGCCTCAACATTACGACCATTTCAGATAACATGCAGCTTGAACAGATTCAAAAGCAACTGCACAAGCTGATTGACGTGCTGAAAGTGCAAGAAGTCACCGAGTTTGAGCATATCGAACGCGAACTGATGATGGTGAAAGTCAAAGCCAGTGGCTTTGCTCGCGCTGAAGTGAAGCGCACGGCGGATATTTTCCGCGGCCAAATTGTCGATGTGACCTCTTCGCAATACACCGTTCAGTTGGCCGGGACCAGCGACAAACTGGATGCCTTCATTCAAGCGATTTCTGAAGTGACGGACGTGATTGAAGTGGCGCGAAGTGGCGTGGTAGGCATTGCTCGCGGAGAGCGAACGCTCAAGCCATAAACCCATCTTTAATTAAGTTTATCCCAATAAAAAACCACCTCGCGGTGGTTTTTTATTGCTGCTCAACGAACCATTAGTGCAGGATTCGCGCGCGAATGGTGCCTTCAATGCTTTTTAGCTTCTCAAGCGCCTCTTCAGAGCGGCCCGTTTCAACGTCAATCACCACGTAGCCGATCTCTGCGCTGGTTTGCAGATACTGAGCCGCGATGTTGATGCCGTCTTCTGCGAAGATGGTGTTAATTTGCGTCAGGATGCCAGGACGGTTTTTGTGAATGTGCAGCAAACGCGAGCAGTCACGGTGTTCAGGCAACGACACCTCTGGGAAGTTAACACTCGATAGGGTTGACCCGTTGTCTGAGTATTTCGCTAATTTACCCGCGACTTCTACGCCGATGTTCTCTTGCGCTTCTTGTGTCGAACCGCCGACATGAGGAGTGAGGATAACGTTATCAAACTTCTGTAATGGCGATTCAAATGGGTCCGCATTGGTCTTTGGTTCCACCGGGAACACATCAATCGCCGCGCCAGCTAGGTGGCCTGATTCCATTGCATGGCACAGCGCTTCAATATCCACCACGGTACCACGAGCGGCGTTGATGAAGATTGAGCCTGGCTTCATGCGAGCAAACTCTTCAGCGCCCATCATGTTTTTGGTTTCTGGCGTTTCTGGTACGTGCAGAGAGATGACATCACACTTATTGAGAAGCTCACTCATGGTGTGGACTTGTGTCGCGTTGCCAAGAGAGAGTTTGTTTTCAATGTCGTAGTAGTAGACGCGCATACCCAAGTTTTCAGCGATGATGCCAAGCTGGGTACCGATGTGACCGTAACCAATGATGCCAAGGCGTTTACCGCGTGCTTCGTAAGAGTGATCGGCACTCTTCTTCCAAATGCCACGGTGGGCAAGGGCATTCTTTTCAGGGATACCGCGAAGGAGTAGGAGAACTTGACCTAGCACCAACTCTGCCACACTGCGCGTGTTTGAGAATGGGGCGTTAAACACTGGAATACCGCGAACGGACGCCGCATTAAGATCCACTTGGTTGGTACCAATACAAAAACAGCCAATCGCGACTAACTTTTCTGCAGCATCAATCACTTCCTTGGAAAGATTGGTGCGCGAGCGAATACCAATAAAGTGGGCATCTTTAACGGCTTCTAGAAGCTCATCTTCTGCAAGGGAACCTTTATGGTACTCAATGTTGGAGTAGCCAGCGGCTTGCAAAACTTCGACCGACGATGGGTGAAGGCCTTCTAGGAGTAGAATCTTAATTTTGTCTTTTTCCAGTGAAACTTTGGCCATTATGTTCATCCTTATAATGGGAAATTGGGGCTTAACTGGCGCACATGTTAAATGACAACGTTTTTTCGACACTTAGTGTGACGCAAACGTTTTCCTTGTGCGTCTTCTGCTCACTAAGTTAACAAAAAAAATACAGCTTGGGTAAGAAAATTACGGAATAAGGAATAATTTTTATCGGGCTAAAAAGAAAAACGGCACCTAAAGGCGCCGTTTGTAAGGAAATAACTAAATTAAGTCGTTTTATGCCTCGATTTGGGCTCCGTTTGGTGTCCCGGTGATCACGACATCCGCGCCGCGATGAGCGAATAGGCCAACGGTCACGACGCCTGCGATGGCATTGATCTGATCTTCGGTCTTTTTAGGTTCAACAATCTTCATATTGTGAACGTCGAGAATGATGTTGCCATTGTCGGTCAGAACACCTTCACGGTAGACAGGCTCACCACCAAGTTTAACCAGCTCACGTGCAACGTAAGCGCGAGCCATAGGGATGACTTCAACAGGCAATGGGAATTGACCAAGAACGTCAACGGCTTTGGTGTTGTCGACAATACAGATGAACTTGTCGGAAATCGCCGCGACGATCTTTTCACGAGTCAGTGCCGCGCCGCCACCTTTGATCATTTCACGTGCTGGGTTGATCTCATCCGCGCCATCGACGTAAACATCCAGTTTGGTCACGTCATTGCAATCAAACACTTCGATACCGAGTCCTTTGAGTTTCTCGGTGGAAGCTTCAGAGCTGGATACGGCACCTTTGATGTCGTCTTTCATTGTGCCCAATGCATCGATGAAGTGATTCACAGTGGAGCCCGTACCCACACCGACAATGCTGCCTTTTTCGACATATTGTAGTGCAGCCCAGCCGGCTTCTTTTTTCATTTCATCTTGAGTCATGCCCATCTCCTAAATGCGGTGTAAATATCGGTGAATTGCGCGCGATTATAGCCGCAAATGGCGTCTATTCCCAATCCCATATCCGACTTGGGGTCACTATTTTTGGAAGTGGCACGTCCCATTGCTCAGCAGGTAGGACATCAACGTGTTGGCAATCATGGGCTAAGCCAATTGGCTTTGCGCCTTGCGAGCAGGCAAACCATTTGGCTAAGGTACGATCGTAGTAGCCGCCGCCCATGCCAAGGCGTTGGCCACTGGAGTCAAACCCGACCAAAGGTGTGCAGATTAAATCCAGTTTTTCTACCGGGATGACTTGAGTTTGGTCAAGCTTGGGCTCTGGAATGTAGAAGCGGTTTTCCACTAACGGCGTGTTGGCGTGATAGTGCAAAAACAGCAGGTGGCCTTTGGAAAAAGGATGCAGCACAGGGAGATAGGTTTTTTTACCTTGTTGCCATAGCCATTCGATTAACGGCATGGTGTCAATTTCGCCGTCCGTTGAGAGATAAAGTGCGATGTGCTCGGCAGAGGTGAGCTCTGGAAGTGATGAAAACTGATGCACGAGATCAAGCGCGGCGAGGTGCTGCACATCACTGGCAAGTTGCTGTCGTTTTTGGCGGATGGTTTGACGAAATTGTTGTCGAGACTCAGACATGCTGCGTTACCCCTATCAAAGGGTAAATCCAACGCATGTTGCGCAAGGAGGATACCCCAGAGTGCCGTTGGAGATGTTGACCCTTGAACCAGCTGGTTCAAGGCGGATCAGCAATGATAACCGTAGGCTTCTCGGTGCATGCCGAGCTTGCTCAATAGCTATCAAGTACCGACCCTTGGGTATTGCTTATCGGCTCAGGGACTAATCCCCTCACGCACACTCCAGGGTAAATTCTTGATTATTGCTGTCCTGGCTTTACTTTATTCAATGCATCGTCAATCGATGCGGTGAGCAATTCCATGCGCTCACACATGTGATTCTGTTGCTCTTCCACAGTATCACGGGTTTCGAGTTCATGACAGAAGTTCAGCGCGACGAAGGTCAGCAATTGCACTTCATTGGTCATTTTAGTTTTTGCGGTCATCTCTTTTAGGCTTTCATCAAGGCGCTTTGCAGCTCGACGTAGTGAGTCTTCTTGTCCCGCAGGGCAATTCACTCTCGTCAGCTTTCCTAAAATTTCGACATCTACCGCTTGATTACTCATATCAATTCAAATATTCCGATTAAGATGACAATCCAGCGCCCTACGCAATGTCACCGAGGAGGAAACTATAGGAAAAGCCTAGATAAGATTCAAGCTTTTCACGACCGACTCGGGTGTAAAAAGACACGAAATGGACAATTTGCGTAAAAGCTATTCACTATTGTCGATTCGCGCGTTTTCGCCAGGTGTGGTAAGTGTTAGGATTAGTCCCATTCCTGTAAAATTTGGGTCATTTCTATGAGCAATAAATCCCTACCAGATTACCTCTCTCTCGCTAGCGAACTGCAAAGTGCCGGATTAGCTGTAAACCCTTCTGAGCTACACGGCTTATTGACGGGCATGCTCAGCGGTGGCTTGAGTCTGACTGATAAAAGCTGGCAGCCGATGCTGTTTGACTACACCAACGAAGGCATGGGATGGCCAACCAGTGCGTTAGCACACGCGCAAAAGACGTTGGATGTGACGGTTGCAGATATGACCAGCGCCAGCTTAGAGATGGCCTTGCTATTGCCCGATGAGGAGGCCAGTGCTTCGTTGTTTGATATGGCTGATGGTGTGGCCGATTGGGTAAACCATTTTATCTCTGGGCTTGGCTTGGTAGGCACCAATTTGAAAAAAGCGTCTCAAGAGTGCAAAGAAGCCCTAGCGGATCTTGAGGAGATCTCGAAATTGGGTATCGACGAAGATGATGATCTGCAAGAGCAGGCCGATCTACTTGAGCAAGTGATCGAGCACATCAAAGCGTGCGTACTGACGATTCATGCCGAGTTCGGTCAAAAACCGAGTACGCCCGAGCGCGCACCTACGATCCATTAATTCGTCAGTAAGGAATCAGGATGAAGCAGTATGATGTGGTGATATCAGGGGGAGCCATGGCGGGAATGACGCTGGCTCTCGCGCTGGATACTCTGTGTCATGGTGAGTTGTCGATTGCGGTTGTGGAGTCTTTCGAGTCCGATCACAGTCGACACCCTGGCTTTGATTCGCGTTCGATCGCGCTCTCTTATGGCAGTGCGAAGCAGTTGAAGCAGTGGGGGCTGTGGGCAGCCATCGCGCCAGTGGCAACGAGCATCAATCATATCCATGTCTCTGATCGCGGCCATGCAGGCATGACGTCGATCAGAAGAGAAGAGATCGGTGATCAAGCGTTGGGCTACGTTGTCGAATTGGCCGATGTTGGGCGTATTTATCACCAACTGGTCAGTGAGCGCCCCGCGATTACGCTCTACTGCCCAGACTCCGTGCTACAACTTGAGAGAAGTGCTCAGCACGTTGAGATCGCCCTCTCTAGTGGCGAGCATATTCGAAGTCGATTGCTGGTTGCGGCAGACGGTGCGTTATCACCGAGCTGCGATCAAGTGGGGCTGACCCTCGATGAGCATGACTTTGAGCAAGTGGCGATCATTGCCAATATTCGTGCTCAGCAGCCTCATCATGGACAGGCATTTGAGCGCTTTACTGAAAGCGGCCCTTTGGCGCTGTTACCTATGTCTCAAGAGCGGTTGTCTTTGGTGTGGTGCGTCAAACCTGATCGCGCTAGCGAGTTGCTTTCCCTCTCTGACAGCGTGTTTTTAGCTCAGCTACAAACGGCGTTTGGTTGGCGACTTGGCCAGTTGCAACAGGCTGGCCAACGCGCCAGCTATCCACTGATTTTGCGTACTCGTCGACAAACGATCGCCCATCGTATCGCGGTGGTGGGCAACGCAGCGCAAACCTTGCACCCTATCGCAGGGCAAGGGTTTAACCTAGGTATCCGAGATGTGGCGACGCTGGCTGAGCTGATTGCGGGCGCACCCAACGATCCTGGGCACTATGATCTTTTGTCCAAATATCGCCAGCGTCGAGAAACGGATCGTGAGCAGACCATTGCGTTGACCGCCGGTCTGGTTCATACCTTCTCGAACGATTACTTAGCCATGCGAATTGGTCGAAACGTCGGACTGGCGGCAATGGAGTGGGCGCCGCCAGTGAAAAAGCCATTTTTACAACGCACATTGGGTTTGGTGGCACGTTAACCGGCCATCACATCGTAGAAAAGAAAGGACAGTTCATGCAAAGTGTTGATATTGCTATCGTTGGTGGCGGAATGGTTGGTCTAGCGTTGGCCGCAGCGCTCAAAGAGACCGATTTGCGGATTGCCGTGATTGAAAGTCAGCAACCCGAGCCTGAGCTAGGAGCATTGCCGGACGTGCGCGTCTCTGCGCTCAGTCGTTCCAGTGAACTTCTATTGCGCAATATTGGCGCTTGGGATGGCATTATTTCAAGACGTGCAGCGCCTTATCAAGCGATGGAAGTGTGGGAGCAAGACAGCTTTGCACGTATCGAGTTTGATGCCACGCAGCTCGCCCAGCCCGATCTCGGCCATATTGTTGAAAACCGAGTCATACAGCTCGCGTTGCTTGAGAAAGTGACGCAGCAAGCCAATGTATCAATGTTTATGCCGGCCAAGTGTCAAACCCTTGCGGTCGGTGAAAGCGAAGCGTGGTTGACGTTGGATGATGGTCAAGCATTGACGGCCAAGCTGGTGGTTGGCGCAGATGGCGCGAACTCTTGGGTTCGACAGCAGCAAGATATTCCATTGACCCATTGGGATTATGGCCATAGTGCGGTGGTGGCGAGTGTCGTCACAGAAGATGAGCATCAAAGAGTCGCTCGGCAGATTTTTACTGCGCAAGGGCCGCTTGCGTTTCTTCCGCTTAATGATAGTAAGATGAGCTCGATTGTCTGGTCCACCGATCCGAACCGAGCTCAGCGCTTAGTCGAGATGAGTGACACTGAGTTCAACAAGCAGTTGATGGTTGAGTTTGACGGGCGGCTAGGGCTATGTGAAGTGCAAGGTGAACGCTTCGCCTTTCCTCTTAAAATGCGTTACGCACGAGACTTTGTTGCTGAGCGTATCGCCTTAGTGGGCGATGCCGCGCACACCATTCACCCATTAGCCGGTCAAGGCGTGAACTTGGGCTTGCTGGATGCGGCTAGCCTAGCGCAAGAGATCGTCGAGATTTGGCAATGCGGTGAAGATATTGGCCGCAAGCGCAATTTGCGTGCTTATGAACGCTGGCGTAAAGCGGAAGCGGCGAAAATGATTGCCGCCATGCAAGGATTTAAAGATCTGTTTGCCGGCGATAACCCTGCGAAGAAACTGGTGCGAGGGATTGGTATGTCTTTGTTGGGGCAACTACCGGGCGCAAAAGATGAAGTGATGAAGCGCGCACTTGGGCTTAAAGGCAATCTCCCTGAGTTGGCCAAACGGGCTCGAACACTTCAACACGATTAACCTCACTCAGTGCTTTTATCAATCGCCCATAGCCGGGAAAAGAATAAAGGGTTGGCCACTAGCCAACCCTTTTACTTTACCTCTTTGAGTGTTCCACCCGCGCTCATTGGCGGTATGGAAACGCTCAAGCGTACGCGCAACGGAGCTTCATAATTTCTTGATTCACTTCCTTCACCGCTTTGAAGTGTTTGCTTTCTGCTTTTGCGGGTAGGATGAGCTTGCCATTATCAAACTCAAAACCTCCGACTCCGTAGATGTAGATTCTTCCCTTAAATAGCCGACTCACGTGTTTAGCAATCATACTTGGTGTATAGCGCTTAAACAGTCTCATACGTTGTTCCTTTTCTTTAGCAAGCACTGCGAATCATACTAAATTCCCCAATTATAATGTGTGATTGTTATGGGGGAATATGCAGTTAAAGTCTTTCTATTTGGATATTTGTGTTGCTGTAGGCAAATTTACGGATAAATATCCAAATTGGTGTGATTGTTACCTCATTTATGTTCTGTCGATTCTGTTCGGTTTGGGGTTTCTCAACGTCGGCAATTAAGCCAGAGCAATATGACAGAAATAAGAATAGCCCAAACTAATAGGAAAGTGTTAGGAAATTGTTAACTGCCAGAAAAAATGCCCGCACAAGGCGGGCGAATAGTCACAGATGCATTACACAAAAAGTGGATGTCCTGAAACAATCAGTGGATTCACTTTTTTGTTGGAGAAGGATTACACTACGCGCTTTACACTAGGTGAATAAAATCGCAGTGCCAAGCAATACATCTTAATTCGCTCGATTCTTAAACCAACGCGAGCAGGATACTGCATTTTATTTCTGGTGACTATATATGCTTTAAAAATGAATAAAAATTTTTAATTAGTGATTGCTAATTGCGATCTATATCACACATTGTCTGAAAATGAGAGCTGTGTATCAAGTATGAATGATATCTGATACCAAGGGTTGGCAAAGCTTAAGCAGGTCGTTGCACTGAAGAGCGATACCTGCAAGGGGAGAACCACTACTAATGGTGACAATGGGTTCATTAAGAATGTGAGCATCGAACAGGATCGGCATTTCCTGAGCGAGTAGTAAAGGCACTACAGCTCCGATAGGGTAGCCGGTGATAGTGGGGACATCGTCTATCGGAACGCAAGTCATGCGGCGCCAATTGAGCTGCGCTCTCACTTTTTTCGGGTCAACGCGGCAGTGCCCAGGGGCACACGCCAAGGCGTAGCGATCGCTCATATCACGCAGCAAAATAGACTTAACCATTTGGGCTGGGCGCACGCCACGTTGCCTTGCTGCCTCGTCAATTGTGATCGCTTCGCTCTCGTGAGGCAGCAAGCGATAGGGCACCTGCTGCTGCTCTAGAAATTGCGTGACTTGAGTACGGATACGCTTACGCCTCGTCAAGTGAGTATGGCAACGGTGCAAACGTCAGACGAGAGTGCTCAAGGTGCTTGAAACGAAAGGGCGTCTCTGCTTCTAGATTGTTTGGCAGCACCGCTAACGCGAGGCACACGCCATCGGTGTATTGGTAGCTCGCCAATACATGGCCCGCACTGCGCCAGTTGTCACCGACCGCACGCTCAAGTTCCGCGTTTTCTTCCAGCACTGCATCGCACTGGCCTTTTAAAATAAACAGGGCTCGCTTGTTGATGCCACGGTATTTCGCTCGTGCTACGGTTTCTTGTCCGGTGTAGCAGCCTTTTGTGAAACTAATCCCGCCGAGCGCTTGAAGGTTCAGCGCTTGAGGAATGTGCTCATTTTGCTGTGTTTGAGTAAGGCTAGGGCTGGCTGACTGAATGTCGTACAGGCGCCACAGTGACTCATCGCTCTTTTGCCCTTCAAAGGCATCGACGATTTGAAATGCCGTCTCTTCATTGGTGATCACAACCCAGCGCTGCTGACCGATACGTACCGCGCTGCCTTCGCGTAGCGAACGCACATCACCGCGCTCTTGAGTCAAAGTATCAATAAATGCATCGGCGGCACTGCCCATCACGCCGAGGAGTGTTAGCGAACTTTCACTGAACTCCACTTTGGAAAAAATGGCGTATTTTTTTAGCTCGGCGATCTCTTTCTCAACTAAAGCCTTAGGCTGAAACATCCCATAACCTTGTTGGTGATGAAAGAGATGAAACGCACTCCATACCTTACCTTTCGCATCGCAATGGGCGCCGAGGCGAACTTCATCTTGCGCCAGAGTCACGACGTCACAGGTCAACTGCCCTTGCAGGTAAGACTTACTGTCTTGGCCGGTTGCCTGAATCAGCGCCCAAGACTCCAGTGGGGCTATGGCAAGCGAAGGAAGAGCGTCTTGCGAAGAGAGTGGGAGTGGCGAAAATGTCGTGTTCCAGTCCATAGTTGACTACCTAATGAGTAATGAAGGTGACTTAATTGGGCTATCATAATGCCCCTCTGCGCCCTGAAACAACCTTTGTCTTCAACAGCAAGCGTTCGGACTGTGACTGAGTTAGTAGTTGCAAAGTGCTTTGCTTGTTACACTCGGCTAAAACAACCGACAAGGTGAGGAATAAATAGAATGTACACCGCGGAAGAGAAAGCGCGTATCAAATGGGGATGTCGCCGAGGAATGTTGGAGCTGGATGTGGTCATCATGCCGTTTTTCGAAGAGTGCTTTGATAGCCTACAAGAAAACGAACAGCGTGATTTTGTGTCACTGCTGGAGTGTGATGATCCAGACTTGTTTACCTGGATAATGGGACATGGTCGCAGTGAAAACTTAGGTCATGCAGCAATGGTGGACAAAATTGTCGCCCATAACCTCAGTAAGGTACGTTAACTCCCCTTCATCCATGAGCGTTTACGCTCATCCTTCTTTTATGGCCGCTCAAGTCAACGTCATTGTATCGATGTTGACTTGCTGTCTGCTCATCACAAGCGCCTTACCTTTAGTTGTGACGCCTATTGTGTTGTTGCCTCTGTTTCGATGGGCCAACTCAGACGGGATGCTCCAGGAGTCTCTAAAGGGGGCTATCACATTTGATGCTTATTTTTGCTATCACTACCAAGGTCGACAGTTTGGGATCAAAGCGGTCTCCACCGCTTTGTCTGCGTGGGCGCTGTGTTTGACGCGTAGTGACGGTAAGCGTGTGTTGTTGTGGCGAGACAGCCTGCCCGATGAGCACTATCGACATTTGCTGGTGGCGTTGCGTCAAACCAAGTTGCAGCAAACAAAAAGGGAGCAGCGCGCTCCCTAGTGTTAATTTTTGATCGACTGACGTCTATCTGGCACGAGAATGGTCGGGCCGCTGTCTTTGGCCAGTTCAGGGTAGTCGAGGGTGTAATGCAAGCCGCGACTCTCTTTACGTTGCATGGCACAGCGCACCATTAACTCAGCCACTTGGAGTAGATTTCGCAATTCCAACAGGTTATTCGAGACTTTAAAGTTGCTGTAGTACTCATGTGTCTCTTGCTGAAGCAGTTGGATACGGCGCATGGCGCGCTCTAAGCGTTTGTCGGTACGGACAATGCCCATGTAATCCCACATGAACAGGCGCAGTTCATGCCAGTTATGTTGGATCACCACCTCTTCGTCTGAGCAGCTGACTTGGCTTTCATCCCAAGCCGGTAAGTTCGAGGCCAGTGTCGCCGATGGCAGTTTCTCAATGATGTCTTGTGAGGCAGACCATGCATACACCACACACTCGAGCAGAGAGTTCGAGGCCATGCGGTTGGCACCATGCAAGCCGGTGTAACTCACTTCACCGATCGCATAAAGCTGCGCCAAATCGGTTTGACCATTGAAGTCGACCATCACGCCACCACAAGTGTAGTGAGCAGCCGGAACGACAGGAATCGGCTCTTTGGTCATATCAATGCCAAGATCGAGCAAACGCATATTGATGGTTGGGAAATGCTTTTCGATAAAGTCTGCCGGTTTGTGGCTAATGTCGAGATACATGCAATCGGCACCTAGGCGTTTCATCTCGAAGTCGATAGCGCGAGCCACCACATCTCGAGGGGCCAGCTCTTCTCGCTCATCGAAATCGGGCATAAAGCGGGAACCATCGGGGCGGCGCAAGTACGCACCTTCACCACGCAGTGCTTCAGTGAGCAAGAAGTTTCGCGCCTCTGGATGATAGAGACAGGTTGGGTGGAATTGGTTGAACTCTAAGTTCGCCACTCGGCAGCCTGCACGCCACGCCATTGCGATACCGTCACCGGATGAGACGTCAGGGTTTGAGGTGTATTGGTAGACTTTAGAGGCGCCGCCGGTGGCTAACACCACAAACTTTGCGCGCACGGTTTCGACGTGTTCTTGGTTACGGTTCCAAATATAGGCGCCGATGACTTTGTCTTTATCACCGCCTATTTTATCTTCTGTAATGAGGTCGAGCGCGTTATGGCGTTCGAGCACCGTGATGTTTGGGTGGTTGTGAGCGTTGTCTTGCAGCGACGTTTGCATTGCCATGCCCGTCGCATCGGCAGCGTGCAAAATACGTCGGTGGCTGTGGCCGCCTTCTCGCGTGAGATGGTAGCGAGGCGATTCGCCATTGCCGTCGTCATCTTCTTTGTCGAAGGGTACACCACCATCAATCAACCACTGTACGCATTTTTTTGCATTTTCGGCGATAAATTTGACGCTTTCCTCTTCGCACAATCCTGCACCAGCGATGAGGGTGTCTTGGACATGGGATTCAATACTGTCTGATTCGTCGAAAACGGCGGCAATGCCTCCTTGTGCATAGTAAGTCGCGCCTTCACTACGCGGTCCTTTGCTCAATACAATGACCTTGCCATGCTCCGCCACTCTAAGCGCCAATGAAAGACCCGCAGCGCCGCTGCCCACCACTAACACATCACATTGATGTTCACGGTTTGTGTTCATAAAACTGTTACGTTCCCGAGTTAATTTGTACCCGACAAAATCCATCCTCCACGGTCAGCTGTCGCGTACGGGTAGCCATGAATTGCAATAAAAGCTTGCTCTGGCTTGCTATCATAGCACCGCCAGTGGTGCAATTCTTCGTAAATTACATTGCTTTTCCCCTTGGCACTGCGCACAATCAAATCGTCTTCGTGGCAAGGGCATCACTTCTCAAAAAATAGTGAAATTTGTTTTGAACTTTATTTTTATTACTAGGTCACAATAGTGCTCAAGTAAGCAGTGGTGTCAATACTACATTTTGCATAATTAATGCTCATATCTGAGAGGATAAGAGTCGATAACAATAGGAGTACCCGCTCGAATGAACGAGCAGCTGACCGATCAAGTATTAATTGAGCGAGTTCAGAATGGAGATAAGCAAGCGTTCAACCTGTTGGTGATTCGCTATCAAAACAAAGTCTGTAACCTTATCTCCCGCTACATCAATAACCCAGGGGATGTCCCGGATGTAGCACAAGAAGCATTTATTAAGGCGTATCGAGCCATCCCAAGTTTTCGAGGCGAGAGCGCGTTTTACACTTGGTTGTATCGAATAGCCGTTAATACTGCGAAAAACCATATTGTTGCCCAAGGTCGCAGACCACCCGCGCAAGATGTGGATACTGAAGAAGCTGAATATTACGAAAACGGTAGTGCGCTGAAAGAAATATCGAACCCTGAGAATTTAACGTTGTCCAATGAATTGAAACACGTTGTTTTCAGTGCGATTGAAGCACTGCCTGATGATTTAAAAACCGCGATGACGTTGCGTGAGCTCGATGGCTTGAGCTATGAAGAGATTGCTGCGGTTATGGATTGCCCAGTAGGAACCGTACGTTCGAGAATATTCCGTGCTCGAGAGGCGGTGGAGAAGAAAATCCAACCGCTAATGCAACGTCAATGATAGGTAAATGACAACCCTAATGCCTGATAGATAGGATTAATGGTGAATGATAATGGCTGACAAAGAGAAACTTTCAGCGCTCATGGATGGAGAGTTGGTGGACAAAGGTCTGATTGCAGAGCTCGAGCAAGATGCGTCCAGCCAACAAGCTTGGAAGCATTACCATCTCATTGGTGATGTCATGCGTGGCGATGCGCCGCAAAAGCCTGAATGGAATATCGCAGACAGCGTCGCTTTGGCTTTGGAGTCTGAGCCTGCGCATTCGACTCTGCAAGATACGTCAGTGCGAGAGATCAACGAGACTGCGGTAGAGTCGCAGCCGACGCCTGCTCAAGCCCGTCGTCAGTTGCCTGCATGGCTCAATCAGTTTGGCCAAGTCGCGGTCGCGGCTTGCGTATCGCTGGCCGTTATTTTAGGCGTTCAGCAATACGGTGGGTCTGACGCCGCTGCGCCAGAATCAGACCAGTTACCTGTTTTGCAAACCATTCCGTTTGCGGGCAGTGCAGAGCCGGTCAGCTTGACGCGTTCGTCGGTTGAGCCGCAATCCAGTACGGCGAGTCAAGTCGATGTGCAAGAGCAACGCCGTCGCATAAACGCTATGTTGCAAGATTATGAACTTCAGTTGCGTCTGAACAGTAAAACAGAGCAGATGAATGACCACCCAGAAATGGTAGTTGAATGAGAAAAATCCTGATCAGTGCGCTGGCACTGTTCAGTTTGAATACACCAATCGCCTTTGCAGCCGATGACGCTGCGAAGGCGTTGTTGGATCAAATGAACGATGCCAGCCAGCACCTCAATTACGAGCTTTCTTACATCCTGATCAAGAAAAACAGTATTGAGCCTTTGCTGTACCGTCACGCGCGAGCGGACGACCAACAACTTGCCCACCTTGTCTATCTCAGTGGGCCTATCCGTGAAGTGATTCGCCGTGGCAATGAAGTCAGCTACATTGAGCCTGGTGTCGAACCGTTTACGATTGAGTCGGGTGAAATTGTCGCCCCCACCATCCCTTTGCTTAATGCCGACGTTGATGAATTAAGCCAATTCTACGACTTCGTCCAAGTGGGCCGAGCTCGCGAGGCTGGTACGGCGTGCCAAGTGCTGCGTGTGGTACCCAAAGACGGATTGCGTTACTCCTACGTGCTGTGGGTCGATGAGAAAACGCATTTGCCTCTAAGAGCGGATCTGGTGGATCGTGATGGCGAAGTGTTAGAGCAATATCGCACCATTTCCTATAGCGTCAACGACCATATCGGCACGATTTTAAGTGGTTTGAATGAGGTAAAATTGCCAGAGGTTCTTTCACTGCCCAAAGGCAGTTTAGACAATCCTAATTGGCATGCAGACTGGATTCCAAACGGCTTTGAGCCCAAAGAGCTCAACCGTTATCGTATGGCGAACACTGAGCGCATGGTGGAGAGTCAAATGTACAGCGACGGTCTGTTCAGTTTCTCGATTTATGTCTCCGACAGTGACAACTTGTCACTAAAAGGGCAACTTGTTCGTCAAGGTCGAAGAACGTTGCACAGCTTTGTTAGTGGTTCAGCGGAAATCTCTGTGATTGGCGATATTCCTCCTGCGACGGCAAAACGCATCGCTCAGTCCGTCACGATTGATGCTTCAAGGCACAACCAATGATGACGGCATTGGCGACCGTCTCCTCGGTCAAGGCGCACCATGGCGGATTTCACGTGGAGCTGAGCTGTGAGCAGCAGACCAGTTGCAGCAGTTGCTCGTCGCAAAAAAGCTGCGGCACGGGGATTGTGTCGAAAGCGGTTGGCAATAAATCACTCTACTGGCACTTAGAGACCAAACAAGCGGTACGTGAAGGGCAGGTGGTGGAAATTGGCCTGCCTGAGAAACGCGTGTTGCAGTCGGCCGCGCTGGTCTATCTGTTGCCATTGTTTGGTTTGATCCTGGGGGCTTGGCTTGGCTCCGCTCTCATCGCGCCTTGGTTTGACCTTGGCGAGGGCGTCGTCATTTTGTGCTCCGCACTGGCAACGGCAGCGGGTATCCTCTTTGCCAAGACGTTCGCCTCTCATCTTGAGCGACAGTCGTCGCAACAAGTCACTTTGATACGGATTCTGGGTGAGCCAATTAGCTAGTGCGTAGCGCTTAGAAATTGGGTAGAATCTGCCAACTTGTTTGAAATGCCGTCATATGACGGCTTTCTCATACCAATCTGGATAACTCTCTGAACTGAACTGCTCAGCAGAGGGTTATTTCGATTGGTATTTCGTCCCTATTTGAAAGAGTTTAGTCACACCAAATCATGAAGCACATTCGTAACTTTTCGATCATTGCCCATATCGACCACGGTAAGTCGACCCTATCAGACCGTTTAATCCAAGTTTGTGGTGGTTTAAGCGACCGTGAAATGGCCGCTCAGGTTCTCGACTCAATGGATCTGGAGCGTGAGCGTGGTATCACCATCAAATCGCAGAGTGTGACACTGAACTACACCGCTAAAGACGGTGAAACTTATCAGCTCAACTTTATCGACACTCCAGGGCACGTTGACTTTGCCTACGAGGTGTCGCGTTCTTTGGCGGCTTGTGAAGGTGCGCTGTTGGTGGTGGATGCCGGTCAAGGCGTTGAAGCACAAACCCTAGCGAACTGCTACACCGCGATCGAAATGGATCTGGAAGTCGTGCCTATTCTGAACAAGATTGACTTGCCTGCCGCTGATCCTGAGCGCGTTGCCGAAGAGATCGAAGAGATCGTCGGGATTGATGCTATTGAGGCTACTCGCTGCTCAGCGAAGACGGGTCTAGGTGTCGAAGATGTGCTGGAAAACATCGTTGCTGCGATTCCAGCGCCAGAAGGCGATCCCGATGCACCTCTGCAAGCGTTGATCATCGACTCTTGGTTTGACAACTACTTAGGTGTCGTCTCTTTGGTGCGCATCAAGAACGGTCAATTGAAAAAGAACGACAAGATCAAAGTGATGAGCACAGGTCAAACTTGGGGGGTGGATCGTTTAGGTATTTTCACGCCAAAACAAATCGATAGCGACATTCTTCGCACTGGCGAAGTCGGTTGGGTTGTGTGTGGTATCAAAGACATCTTGGGCGCGCCTGTTGGTGATACGCTGACTTTGGCGAAAAACGGCAGTGAAAAACCACTACCGGGCTTTAAGAAAGTCAAACCTCAGGTGTATGCGGGTCTCTTCCCTGTCTCCTCAGACGATTACGAAAACTTCCGTGACGCGCTAGGTAAACTGAGTTTGAACGATGCCTCTTTGTTCTACGAGCCAGAAAACTCGGCGGCACTGGGCTTTGGCTTCCGTTGTGGTTTCCTTGGCATGCTGCACATGGAGATCATTCAAGAGCGTCTAGAGCGTGAATACGATCTTGATCTTATCACCACTGCGCCAACCGTAGTGTACGAAGTGGAAAAGACCGACGACACGCTGATCTATGTGGATAGCCCAGCAAAACTGCCGGCGATCAACGATATCGAAGAGATTCGTGAGCCAATTGCACGTTGTAATATTTTGGTGCCTTCTGATTACTTAGGTAACGTGATTACCTTGTGTGTTGAAAAGCGCGGCGTTCAAGTGGATATGGTGTACCACGGCAACCAAGTGGCGGTGACTTACGATATCCCGATGGCAGAGGTGGTGCTTGATTTCTTCGACCGCTTGAAGTCTACCTCACGTGGTTACGCTTCTCTGGATTACAACTTCCAACGCTTTGAAGCGTCTAACATGGTACGTGTGGATGTACTGCTCAACGGTGATAAAGTCGACGCGCTGGCGCTAATCACGCACAAAGATCAATCGCAAACTCGCGGCCGTCAGCTGGTGGAAAAAATGAAAGAGTTCATTCCACGTCAGATGTTTGATATTGCGATTCAAGCGGCGATCGGTAACCACATCATCGCTCGTTCTACGGTGAAGCAGTTGCGTAAAAACGTTATCGCTAAATGTTACGGTGGTGACGTGAGTCGTAAGAAGAAACTACTGAAGAAGCAAAAAGAGGGTAAGAAGCGTATGAAGCAGATCGGTAACGTCGAGCTGCCACAAGAAGCGTTCCTTGCTATTTTGCACGTAGGCAAAGATTAAGTTTGCCCATCGGTAAAGATTGAGCGCGATAGTGGGTCGGCGATGTTGACTGGCTTTAGCGCCAACGTTTTGAGTGAAAGGGGCTACCCTTTCACTTTCGTATTTTTGAGATAAGGGAAGTCAATGGCGAACACATTTTCACTCATCCTAGTCATCGTCACTTTGGTGACTGGTATTGTTTGGCTACTGGAGAAGCTGGTTTTTGCTAAGCAGCGTCAACGCCAAGTGATGGATATCGAAGCACAAACCACAGGTTTGGATGACGCGACGTTAGCCAAAGTGAAAAAGCAGCCTTGGTGGATCGAGAACAGTGTCTCCATCTTCCCCGTGATTGCGATTGTGTTGGTGCTGCGCTCGTTCATTTATGAGCCGTTTCAGATTCCATCAGGCTCCATGATGCCAACGCTATTAGTCGGCGACTTTATCCTGGTTGAGAAATACGCTTATGGACTCAAAGATCCCGTTTGGCGTACGCAACTGGTGGAAACAGGCAAACCGGAGCGCGGTGATACGGTCGTCTTTAAGTATCCACCACAACCGAGCATCGATTACATCAAACGCGTGGTCGGCCTTCCGGGTGATACCGTGCGTTACAGCAGCAAAAAAGAGATCTGCATTCAGCCACAAGGTGAGAGCACTTGCCGCCAAGTGGGATTATCGAATGTGGTAGAGAGTCCGTTTATTCAAGACGGCGTACCACTTATCCAACTGAATGAAGAGTTGGGTGAAGTGGAGCATCAAATTTTGGTTAACCCACTTCGCCGTGATCGCGTGTCGGCGTATCAGCCACGCAGTGGTGTGAACGAGTGGGTTGTACCGCAAGGGCACTATTTTGTCATGGGTGATAACCGTGACAACAGTGCTGACAGCCGCTACTGGGGCTTTGTTCCAGAGGCCAACCTCGTTGGCAAGGCCGTTGCAATTTGGATCAGTTTTGAGTTTGATCGTGGTGCAGACAGTGTCTTGCCGACTTGGATTCCAACTGGTGTGCGTTTTAACCGCATTGGTGGCATTAACTAGCTTGTTTATAGCACAAACTATCGAGAGAGCATGAATTCTCCAATCACTAATCTAGAAAACAGACTCGGCTATCCGTTCAACGATGCCGAGTTACTCCAACTTGCGCTGACACACCGCAGCGCAAATGGAAAACACAATGAGCGTCTTGAGTTTCTGGGCGATTCAATTTTAAGTTTTGTCATTGCTGACGATCTTTATCACCGCTTCCCTAAAGTGAACGAAGGGGACATGAGCCGTATGCGTGCGACCTTAGTGCGTGGCAATACGCTAGCGGAACTGGGTCGAGAATTCGAACTCGGAGATCACTTAAAATTAGGTCCAGGTGAGTTAAAAAGTGGCGGTTTCCGTCGTGATTCCATTCTTGCCGATGCCGTAGAGGCGATCATTGGGGCGATATACTTGGATAGCGATATTGAAGTGGTCCGTAGGATTATACTCAGCTGGTACCAGAGTCGTTTGGATGCCATTAAGCCGGGGGTATCGCAAAAAGATCCCAAGACGCGTTTGCAAGAATTTCTGCAAGGGCGAAGAAAACCGCTTCCTGTCTATACAGTGACTACTATTAAAGGTGAAGCACACAACCAGCAATTTACGGTTTCGTGTGAAGTGGCAGGTATCGGAGATCCTGTCATTGGCAAAGGCACCAGCCGCCGCAAGGCAGAACAAGCGGCTGCGGAATTAGCGCTAGAGCAACTTAACAATGACTGACTCAACCGACAACAACGAATTTGATATCGATGCGTTCTTTTCATCAAGTGGTGAAACCGCGTCGCCAGAGAACCAACACTGTGGTTTTATTGCCATTGTTGGCCGACCGAATGTTGGCAAATCGACACTGCTGAATCGCATTCTAGGTCAAAAAATTTCGATAACTTCACGTAAACCTCAGACTACGCGCCACCGTATCATGGGTGTGGATACAGAAGGGGATTACCAAGCGATTTATGTCGATACCCCAGGGCTACACATTGAAGAGAAACGCGCCATCAACCGTTTGATGAACCGCGCGGCCAACTCTTCATTGAGTGATGTCAATCTGGTGTTTTTCCTCGTTGATGGCACCCACTGGACCAAAGACGACGAGATGGTGCTCACCAAGTTGCAGAAGTCGAACTTCCCTGTTGTGCTGTGTGTCAACAAAGTCGACAACGTTCAAGATCGCAACGAAGTGATGCTGCACATGATGGATCTGTCGAAGAAGATGGAATTCGTCGATGTGGTACCGATTTCGGCCAAACACGGTAAAAACATTGATGTGCTGCGCAAGCATGTCCGTGAACACTTACCTAAAGCGGCCCATCACTTCCCTGAAGAGTATGTGACTGACCGCTCTCAGCGCTTTATGGCATCTGAAATTGTGCGTGAAAAGTTGATGCGCTTTACTGGCGAAGAGTTGCCTTATTCGGTGACGGTGGAAATCGAGCGTTTCGATTACAACCCAGACACCGACGGTTTCCACATCAACGCACTGATCTTGGTGGAACGCAGTGGCCAGAAGAAAATGGTCATCGGTAAAGGCGGCGAGAAAATTAAGACGATTGGTCGCGAAGCGCGCCTCGATATGGAAGAACTGTTTGGCCGTAAGGTCTACTTAGAAACGTGGGTCAAAGTGAAATCGGGTTGGGCGGATGACGAGCGCGCACTGCGCTCTCTCGGTTACATCGACGATCTTTAACCGTTGGCTCTCTTAGCGCCTCGCTAAGAGAGCATTCTCCTCACTGGGTTGACGAAGGATCGTAACCTCGTGTCTGTTATGATCAAAGGCTATGTCATCAGAAGGTTTACAACGCTGCTTTGTACTTCATCGCCGACCCTATAGTGAATCGAGCCTGATTCTTGACGTCTTCAGTGAAGAGTATGGCCGCATCACTTTGATGGCAAAAGGCGCGCGCAGCAAACGTTCTAACCTCAAAGGGGCGCTGCAACCCTTCACACCACTACTATTGAAATGGTCAGGCAAAGGTTCAATGAAAACGCTGCGCCAAGCCGAGCCTATCAGTTTAGGTCTCCCTCTCTTTGGTATTCATCTCTATTCTGCTATGTACGTCAATGAGTTGATTGGCCGAGTGTTAATGGCCGAAGTGGCGATGCCTGCTCTGTTTCATGACTACCTGCATGCGTTGACGGAGTTGGCGCAAAGCGAGAATCCAGAGCCTGCTTTGCGCCGCTTTGAGTTGGCGCTGCTGTCGGCGATGGGGTATGGCGTGGATTTTTTACACTGTGCGGGCAGTGGCGAGCCAGTCTCACCGGAGATGACCTATCGCTATCGCGAGCAGAAGGGATTCATTGCCTCAGTGAGAAACGACAACCTGACGTTTTTAGGCAATGAACTGATCGCGATCAGCGAGCGTCGCTTCACCACAAAAGAACAACTCAAAGCGGCAAAACGCTTTACACGACTGGCCTTAAAGCCGTATCTTGGCGGCAAACCTTTAAAAAGCAGGGAACTTTTCATCGCAAGGGTTCCCAGAGCACGGAGTATGGAATAATGAGCTCAATCTACCTTGGCGTGAACATCGATCACATCGCAACTCTACGTAACGCACGCGGGACAAAATACCCAGACCCTGTCCATGCCGCAGAAGTGGCTGAGCGCGCCGGTGCAGATGGGATCACCATCCACCTACGCGAAGATCGCCGTCACATCAACGATCGTGATGTTCGTATCTTACGTGAAACGATTCAAACGCGAATGAATCTGGAAATGGCCGTTACTGATGAAATGGTCGAAATTGCGCTGCAAACCCAGCCAGAGTATGTCTGCTTGGTGCCAGAGAAACGCGAAGAGCTGACCACTGAAGGTGGTCTGGATGTGGTAGGTCAACTTGAGAAAATCAAAGCAGCGACCCAAAAACTCACCGATGCCGGCATTAAAGTCTCTCTGTTCATTGATGCCGATCGCCAGCAAATCGACGCCGCAAAAGCGTGTGGTGCACCCTACATTGAACTGCACACCGGCCACTATGCAGATGCAACCAATGATGCAGACCAACAAGACGAACTGAAAAAGATCGCCGCAGGCGCCAGCTACGCCGCCGATCTCGGCATTACCGTGAATGCCGGGCATGGTCTCACCTATCACAACGTGGCTCCGATTGCGGCCATTCCAGAAATGTACGAGTTGAACATCGGTCACTCTATTATCGGCCGCGCGGCCTTTGACGGTTTGGCAAAAGCCGTGGCTGACATGAAGGCCATTATGGTCGAAGCTAGAAAGTAGTCACTATGGCGATCGTAGGATTAGGCACAGACATTGCGGAAATCGAGCGAGTGGAAAAAGCCCTCGCTCGCAGTGGTGATGCGTTTGCCCAGCGAATCTTAACGCCGCCTGAGCTCGATACGTTTCATACCATTAAACAGAAGGCGCGTTTTCTCGCCAAACGCTTTGCTGCGAAAGAAGCCGCATCAAAAGCATTGGGAACGGGAATCGCGCTCGGCGTGACCTTTCAAGACTTTACCATCAGCAATGACGAACTCGGTGCGCCTGTCCTAACGCTGGCCAATAAAGCTTTAGCATTGGCGAATCAAAAGCAGGTGGCGCATGTCCACCTGTCGATCTCTGATGAGCGCCACTATGCGATGGCGACGGTGATTTACGAATCGGCCTGATGTCAGGCCGAGACCTAATTAAGTGCTAGGTAGTGGGCCGACGCCTCGGTCACTTTTTCCATCTCATCTTGCAACTCAAACAGCTCCGGCTCCACCTCTTCAATACTCGCGTCTGAGCGCAGCGCTTTCTCTAGTGTCGCGCAAATCGACTTAAGACGTGGTACACCGCAATATGAACTGCTGCCATGGAGTTTGTGGACATGATGAATCAGATTCTCTCGACCTTCTTCATCCCCATCCCCCGTGAGCGCCTGTTCGACAACCGAATTGACCTCGGGAATGTAGTCGACCAGCATTTGCAACATCTCTTTGGCAAGCGAGGCTTTGTTGGCGGATTGCTTCAGCGCGGCGGGCCAGTCAATGACGATTTGGCTATCACTCGTTGACGGTGTGCTCTGCACATCCGGTGTTGTGTGGACTGAAAGATCGAGCTTTTCCAACTCTTGCACAGTAGCATTGGGGTTCCAGTGCATCAACACCTGCTGCAATACATGCTCTTCTATTGGTTTGGTGAGGTAGTCATCCATGCCGGCTTTGAGTAGGCGGTCGCGCTCGCCTAGCATGGCATGAGCGGTGACAGCGATCACCGGAGTCTGCTCATTGAGCGGCAGTTTTTTAATCGCTTTGGAGGCGGTAACCCCATCCATTTTCGGCATTTGAATGTCCATAAGGATCATATCAAAATGCTGATGTTCCGCCTGCGCGACGGCGTCTTCGCCATTGCTACAGGTGATCACTCGCTCAACGCGCTCTTTGAGTAGGGCGGTGATGAGTTTCAAGTTCGCGGGATTATCATCCACCGCCATCACCGTCAGTGGCAATTTATCGGTGCTGACAGGCGTACTGGGCTCCAGTATAGGCAGCGCCTCTTGGTTCGCGGCTAACGTCTGTAGAAGCTTACGGCGTGACAATGGTTTGGTGATGCAGTGAACTTGATACTTTTGAATCAAGTGATCAGACAAAGCAAGGGCGGTACTTGGCATGCCGAGGACAACGTGCGGCGCGTAGGCCATGGCGCGTTCCACCAAGCTTTCTACTTCGCTAACGGTGTTATCTTGGCTCGGAGCCAGATTAAGCAGCACGTAATCATAGTTGGCGGCTTCTTCAGGCATCGACGAGCGGTAAGTGACCGACAACCCTTCGCGAGTCAACATGTTTTGTACGATCGAGGCCGCTTGCATATTAGGTTCAATTAGCAGCAACTGGCGCTGCGCTAGGGCTTGCGCTTCGATGAGATCGCTCACCGGCATATCGGTGGCATGCAATCTCAAGGTAAACCAGAAGGTAGAGCCTTGGTGCAAGCGACTGGTTAGGCTGATTTCACCGCCCATTTGACTGACGAGTTTCTGCGTGATGACCAGCCCAAGCCCGGTGCCACCATAGCGGCGCGAGATGCTGGCGTCTGCTTGACTAAAGGCTTGGAAAAGCTGCGCTTGTTGACGCTCTGAGATACCGATACCCGTGTCGCGTACCATAAATTGCAACTCGACCACGTCATCGCGCTGTGAGCGAAGTTCGACGCTGATATCGATGTTGCCACGCTCAGTAAACTTGATGGAGTTGCCCACCAGGTTGGTCAACACTTGTTGGATGCGCAGCGGATCGCCGGCGAGACCCGCCGGAATTTTCGGATCCACTTTGAGCGTCAACTCTAGCCCTTTTTCATGGGCGCTGGTGGCTTGCAGGCTAACCACCTCTTCCAGCGACTCTTGGAACTCAAAAGGAATATTCTCCAGCGCCAGCTTACCTGCTTCAAGTTTCGAGAAATCAAGGATGTCATTGATGATGTTGAGCAAGTTGTTGGCGGAGCGTTCGATGGTCTGCAAGTAATCGGTTTGGCTGTTGGTGAGTTTGGTTTTCAACATCTGGCGAGTAAAACCGATCACACCATTGAGCGGCGTTCTTAGCTCGTGTGACATGTTTGCCAGAAACTCGGATTTCACTCGCGCCGCTTCTTGCGCGCGTTTTTTCGCAATATCGAGCTCGACGTTTTGGATCTCAAGTTGTTCAAGGGTTTCGCGTAGATCGGAAGTGGCTTGGTCGATGCTGTGCTGCATTTCCACATGGTATTCCGACAGCGAGACCGCCATTGCGTTGATGCCGTTTTTCAACGAGTCGAGCTCGCCGTGCATTTTGCCTTCGATACGCACATCCAAATGCCCGCGACGAATGCGATCCACCATGTTTTTCATGTGAGAGATCGGACGGGTAACGTCGTACATCAAGCGGTAGGCGAAGACGGCGGATAGGCCGAGTCCGACGAGCAACACTAACGCAGCGGCAAAAATCTCTTGATACTGCTGCAAGCGCAGCGAAGAGAGATCGAGCTCAATCGAGACATAGCCGAGTGCTGGTGTGGTACTTTGCCCTTCGAGTGTGGCGGTTAAGCCCGCCTCAGAGATAACGGGCGCGCGAAGAATTAAGGTGTTGTCGCGCAAATCAGAGGTGAGTAGCAGCGGGATGGGCTCTTGTTTTGGAAAGGTCAGCGACTCGAAGTTAGGGTGAAAGTTCGAGGTCACGAACAGATCGTGCTTGTAATCAAACACGGCAATACTGCGGACAAATTTCGAGTTCTTACGATGCGCAAAGCTGATGATGCGCCTGACGGCTTCGCGGCTGTTGTTGCGAAGCCCATCTTCACTGGCAATCGCCAAAGGCTCAACGATATTTAAACCTGAATTGATGACCTGAGTTTCCAAATCGTGATAGCGATTAAAGGAAAAGAAGGCGGTCAGTAGAAGACCGATGATCAATGTGGGGGCGAGAGTAAGAGAAATAACGCGGGCGCGTAAGCCATATCTGGTCATTATTGTCTAAACATCGTGGTGTGGATATGGGAAAATAACTTCCATAAATAGAAGCCGCCGAAGGTTTAAGCATAATCAACTCGGTCGGCTCACACAATGATTCTGCTGTAAAAGCGGGAATCGACACTGTAATTAGAGCAAATACAGTCTGTTGACTGCGAAATAGGCACGGCACATGGCGCGTTTCTTCCAACCTAAAAAGAAAACTCAACTCAATACTAAGCATCAATCTATTCTGGTAGAGAAACTCGATCACCACGGTGCGGGCATGGCATACCAAAATAAAAAGCCGATTTTTATTGAAGGCGCTTTGCCTAAAGAAGAGGTATTGATTCAACTGACGGAAAGTAAAGCCAAGTACGCGCGTGCCAAATTGATCAAAGTTCTCACGCCTAGTTCAGAGCGTATTGCGCCATTTTGCCCGCATTACGACATGTGTGGCGGTTGTAACATGCAGCACGTCTCTAGCGCCGATCAACAAGCGCATAAATCGCGCACCTTGGCGCAGTTGATGCGCAAATTCAGCGGACAGGATGCAGCGCTCTCAGCCCTGATTTCTGGCGATGAGCAAGGCTATCGCCGCCGCGCGCGCATCAGTATCAAGTGGGATAAAAAGCAGCGTCAGTTACAGTTCGGTTTTCGTAAAAAACAGAGCCAAGAGATCATCACACTGACCGATTGCCCAGTATTGGCACCAGAGCTAAGCGCGTTAATGGCGCCACTGTATGCCTTGTTGTCGGAGTTCAGTCAGCCAGAGCACCTTGGCCATGTGGAGTTGGTGAAAGGAGACAACGTCAATATTCTGGTTGTAAGACATCTCAAGCCGCTGGCCGAGAGTGAAGAGGCGGCGTTGATCGCCTTTGCGACCACTCACCACATCACTCTTTACCTGATGCCGGAAAGTCATCAGTTGAAGTTGGTGAAGGGCGAGGCTGGGGTCTACCAAGAAGCAGGCGTGACTATTGCGTTTGAACCAAATAACTTTATTCAGGTCAATCAGAAGGTCAACGCGCAAATGGTCCAACAGGCAATGGCGTGGCTAACGTTGAGCGACAGCGATCGTGTGTTGGATCTGTTTTGCGGTCTAGGCAACTTTAGCTTGCCAATCGCTAAGCAGGTTGCGCATGTGGTTGGTGTTGAAGGTGTGGAGGCGATGGTTGAGAAAGCGGCGAACAATGCGGCGCTCAATCAACTCTCCAATGTCGAGTTTTTCCAAGCGAATTTGGAGCTGCCCATCGCAAATAACGCCTGGGCGGGCGAAAAGTTCGATAAAGTGTTGCTCGACCCAGCACGAGCGGGCGCGAGTGGTATCGTAGAACAACTTTCTGCCTTGGGTGCGACTCGTGTCGTTTATGTTTCTTGCAATCCTGCTACCCTAGCAAGGGATTCGCAAAGCCTTCTCGAGCAGGGCTACCAATTAGAAAAACTCGCGATGTTGGATATGTTCCCCCATACCAGCCATTTAGAATCAATGGCGTTATTTGTTAAGGATTAGACCCGCCCGTTGGGCGAGGTTAAAAAAATAAAAAAACTAGGACGATAGAGATGGTTGCGGTAAGAAGCGCACACTTAAATCAAGACGAACAGTTTGAGCTAGAAAAATGGATTGCGAGCCTGAATCAGGACGCAAAAATTGCCCAGCGCTTAAAAGAAGTGTACCGCCAGTGTGAAAAGGTACTTGAGGGTAATGAACAAGGCCCACTGCTGTTATGGCGTGGCCGTGAAATGATCGAAATTTTAATCACGCTGTCGATGGACAAAGCCACCTTAGTGGCGGCGCTGCTGTTTCCGCTCGTCTCGGCTGGTGCCTACGCGCGTGATGCCTTTGAAGAAGACTTTGGCAAAGAAACCATCAAACTGATTGATGGCGTAGAAGAGATGGCGGCACTTGGCCAGCTCAACATCACCATGGAAGGCAGCGCTGCATCGGCGCAGGTGGACAATGTCCGCCGAATGCTACTGGCGATGGTTGATGACTTTCGCTGCGTAATCATTAAGTTAGCTGAGCGAATCTGCAACCTCATTGAAGTAAAGAAAGCGCCCGATGAAGTGCGCCGCGCTGCAGCGAAAGAGTGTGCGAATATCTACGCACCACTGGCCAACCGTTTGGGTATCGGTCAGTTGAAGTGGGAAATTGAAGACTACGCCTTTCGTTACCAGCAACCGGAAACCTACAAACAGATTGCGAAGCAGCTCTCTGAGCGACGCATTGTCCGTGAGCAGTACATCAAAGATTTTGTCGATGATCTCTCCGATGAAATGAAAGAGGCGGGCATCAACGCGGAAGTGAGCGGGCGTCCCAAGCACATCTATAGCATCTGGCGCAAAATGCAGAAGAAAAATTTGGCGTTCGATGAGCTGTTTGACGTGCGCGCAGTGCGCATCATCGCCGATAAACTGCAAGACTGTTACGCCGCACTGGGGATGGTGCACACCAAATACAAACACCTGCCCAGTGAGTTTGATGACTATGTCGCAAACCCAAAACCGAATGGCTACCAATCCATTCACACCGTAATTCTCGGCCCAGAAGGCAAGACCATCGAGATTCAGATCCGCACCAAGCAGATGCACGAAGATTCTGAACTTGGCGTGGCCGCGCACTGGAAATACAAAGAGGGCGGCGCTGGTCGCAGTGGGTACGATGAGAAAATTACCTGGCTACGCAAACTGCTTGATTGGCAAGAGGAGATGTCCGACTCGGGTGAGATGTTGGATGAAGTGCGCAGCCAAGTGTTTGATGACCGCGTCTATGCCTTTACTCCGCGTGGCGATGTCGTCGACTTACCGATGGGCGCGACTCCGCTCGATTTTGCTTACCACATTCACTCAGAAGTGGGGCATCGCTGTATTGGTGCCAAAGTAGCGGGCCGTATCGTACCTTTTACCCATAAATTGTCGATGGGCGATCAAGTGGAGATCATTACCGCTAAAGAGCCCAACCCATCGCGCGACTGGTTAAACCCGTCGATGGGGTTTGTGACCTCAGGGCGAGCACGCGCGAAGATCAATGCTTGGTTCCGCAAGCAGTCTCGTGAGAAAAACCTCGAGGCGGGGCGCGAGATTCTCGAGGTGGAACTGGCGAAAATTGGTGCGACGTTAAAAGACGCCGAGCGTTACTCGCTGAAGCGCTTCAACGTTAACTCGACCGATGAACTGTTTGTTGGGGTGGGCAGTGGTGATTTGCGGATTAACCAGATCATTAATCATATCAATGCGTTGGTGAACAAGCCCACCGCTGAAGAAGAAGACAAGCAAGCACTAGAAAAGCTCCAAGAAGCAGAGCACAAAGCGCCGGCTCAGAGCCGCCCTAAGAAGGATGCGGTTGTGGTCGAAGGGGTCGACAACTTGATGACTCACCTCGCTCGATGCTGTCAGCCAATCCCGGGCGATGAAATCTGCGGTTATATCACCCAGGGCCGTGGCATTTCAGTACATCGCGCCGATTGTGAGCAGCTTGATGAGTTAAGGCACCATGCACCAGAACGTATTATTGATACCGTTTGGGGCAGCGGTTTTGTGGGCTCCTACATTCTCACCGTCCGTGTTGAGGCGATGGAGCGCGGTGGGCTGTTAAAAGACATCACTACGCTGTTTGCTAATGAGAAAATCAAAGTGACCAGCATGAAGAATCGCGTCGACTACCGTAAACAGTTATCGATCATGGATTTTGATCTTGAAGTGAACAACATCGAGGTGTTATCACGGGTGATCAAACGTGTGGAACAGATCCGAGACGTGATGAGCGTTAAACGTTTGGGCTAACCGGAATCCGTAGCAATTATTGACAATGCGCGTTAAGCGCGACCAACAGTTCGAAGGTGAGTGGTTATGCTGCTCACCTTTTCATTTTGTGAGGGAGAGGCATGAGTCATCCAATTGAACAATTAGAGCAAATCATGGCCAAGCTGCGTGATCCAGAACACGGCTGCCCATGGGATTTAAAGCAGTCTTTCGACACCATAGTGCCGCACACCATTGAAGAAACCTATGAAGTGGTGGATGCGATTCACAACCGCGATTGGACCAATCTAAAAGAAGAGCTTGGCGATCTGTTGTTCCAGGTGATTTTCTACAGTCAACTGGCTAAAGAGCAGCAATTGTTTGATTTTTCTGAGGTGGTCGACACAGTGAATGAAAAACTCACGCGCCGTCACCCGCATGTCTTTGGTCAAGCGGAGTTTGCCAGCGACGAGGAAATTAACGCCAATTGGGAGGCGGAAAAAGCCAAAGAGAAAGCGCAACTAGGCAAAAATGAACAAAGTATCCTAGACTCAATACCAGCTTCTCTACCGGCGCTTTCTCGTGCTACAAAAATTCAGAAAAAGTGCGCCAAAGTGGGTTTTGATTGGGACACTTTAGGACCAGTGGTGGATAAAGTACGCGAGGAGGTCGATGAAGTCGTCGCGGAAGCGGTCCAAGTCTCGGTGCAAGATGACAAGGTCGAGATGGAGCTCGGTGATTTGCTGTTTGCGGTGGTGAATCTTGCTCGTCACCTCGGTCATGACCCAGAATCGGCATTGAGTAAGGCGAATCTTAAGTTTGTGCGTCGCTTTAAAGGCGTAGAATCACGCGTTGCGGCGCAGAATAAGACGCTAGAACAGTTACCCTTAGAGGCGCTTGATGCTCTGTGGGATGAAGTAAAAGCGGCGGAAAAAAATACTCGCTCAGAGTAATCACGCGAATTCGTCTGAGTACAGTCAGCCGTCGTGTGAATTTGATTTGAAGCAAAAAAGAAAAAATCACAGTGTGATAGATTTCACGTTGTGGCGGTTAGGGTCTTCTGGTATATTTTCGTCCCGTCCAGAAGAATTCCATTTCCCTCATTCAACCAATTTCAGGTTAAACATGACGACAAATTACATTTTTGTTACTGGCGGGGTTGTATCCTCTCTAGGTAAAGGTATTGCAGCTGCATCTCTAGCCGCTATTCTAGAAGCTCGTGGTCTTAAAGTGACCATGATGAAGCTTGACCCTTACATCAACGTTGACCCGGGCACCATGAGCCCAACTCAGCACGGTGAAGTGTTCGTCACGGAAGATGGCGCAGAGACCGACCTAGATCTTGGTCACTATGAGCGTTTCATTCGCACCAAGATGACTAAGCGCAATAACTTTACTGCCGGTCGTGTTTACGCAGACGTGCTTCGCAAAGAGCGTCGTGGTGACTACCTAGGTGCCACCATTCAAGTTATCCCTCACATCACTAACGCCATCAAAGACCGTGTTATTGCCGGTTCTGAAGGGCACGATGTGGCTATCGTTGAAGTTGGTGGTACGGTCGGTGACATCGAGTCATTGCCGTTTATGGAAGCGATTCGTCAGCTTGCTGTTGAACTCGGCCGTGAACGTGCGATGTTCATGCACTTGACGCTAGTCCCTTACCTTGCTGCGGCGGGTGAAGTGAAAACCAAGCCGACTCAGCACTCAGTGAAAGAGCTGCTCTCTATCGGTATCCAACCTGATATTCTGGTTTGTCGTAGCGATCGCATGATCCCAGCGAACGAGCGTAAGAAAATTGCCCTTTTCTGTAACGTTCCTGAGAAAGCGGTGATTTCGATGAAGGATGTGGATTCGATCTACAAGATCCCTCAACTGATCAAATCGCAAGGTCTTGATGATCTTGTGTGTGCACGTTTTGGTATCGACGCTCCAGAAGCAGACCTGTCTGAATGGGAGCAGGTTATCTATGAAGAAGCGAACCCAACGGGCGAAGTGACCATCGGTATGATCGGTAAATACATCGAACTGCCGGACGCGTACAAATCAGTCAACGAAGCGCTTAAGCATGCTGGCTTGAAAAACCGCTTGAACGTCACCATTAAATACGTAGATTCACAAGATGTTGAGACTAAAGGCGTTGAAGTGCTTGCCGGTCTTGACGCTATTCTAGTACCGGGCGGTTTTGGTGACCGTGGTATCGAAGGTAAGATTCGCGCAGCGCAATACGCGCGTGAAAACAATGTCCCTTACCTTGGTATCTGTCTTGGTATGCAAGTCGCGTTGATTGAATACGCTCGTAACGTTGCGGGCATGGAAGGCGCGCATTCAACAGAATTTAATAAAGAGACGAAATACCCTGTGGTAGGCTTGATCACTGAGTGGGTCGACGGTGAAGGTAAAGTTGAAGAACGTACCGAAACGTCGGATCTTGGTGGTACTATGCGTCTTGGCTCTCAGCTATGTCACTTAGAGAAAGGAACTAAGGCTCGCGAGCTATACGGTAGCGCGACGATTCATGAACGTCACCGTCACCGTTACGAAGTGAACAACGTCCTTCGACCACAAATTGAAAAAGCGGGCTTGAAGGTCTCTGGTCTTTCTGCAGACAAGAAGCTGGTGGAAATGATTGAAAACCCAGCGCACCCATGGTTCGTTGCGGCTCAGTTCCACCCAGAATTCACATCGACGCCTCGTGATGGTCACCCATTATTCGCAGGTTTCGTGAAAGCCGCTGGTCAGCACTCACGCGGCGAGTTTGAGAAGTAAGTAAAAAGGATACGGGCGGCGGCGAAGGTTGTGCTGCTGCCTTTTAAATTTGACATTTATATTTGAACGAGAGGAAACATTAATGTCTAAGATCGTTAAAGTTCTAGGTCGTGAAATCATCGACTCACGTGGTAACCCAACTGTAGAAGCTGAAGTACACCTAGAAGGCGGTTTCGTAGGTATGGCTGCTGCTCCATCTGGCGCATCTACTGGTTCTCGCGAAGCTCTTGAGCTACGTGACGGTGACAAAGCACGTTTCCTAGGTAAAGGTGTTCTTAAAGCTGTTGAAGCAGTAAACGGCGAAATCGCAACTGCTCTAACAGGTAAAGACGCGAAAGACCAAGCGGCTATCGACGCAATCATGATCGAGCTAGACGGCACTGAGAACAAATCTAAGTTCGGTGCAAACGCAATCCTAGCGGTTTCTCTAGCGAACGCTAAAGCTGCTGCAGCAGCGAAAGGCATGCCTCTATACGAGCACATCGCTGAGCTAAACGGTACTGCTGGTCAGTTCTCTATGCCTCTACCAATGATGAACATCATCAACGGTGGTGAGCACGCAGACAACAACGTTGACATCCAAGAGTTCATGATCCAACCAGTTGGCGCTAAGACTCTAAAAGAAGGTCTACGTATCGGTGCTGAAGTATTCCACAACCTAGCTAAAGTTCTTAAGTCTAAAGGCTACAGCACTGCAGTGGGTGACGAAGGTGGTTTCGCTCCAAACCTTAAGTCTAACGCTGAAGCGCTAGAAGTGATCGCAGAAGCGGTTGCAGCGGCAGGTTACGAACTAGGTAAAGACGTAACTCTAGCTATGGACTGTGCTGCATCTGAGTTCTTCGACAAAGAAGCTGGCATCTACAACATGAAAGGCGAAGGTAAAACCTTCACTTCTGAAGAGTTCAACCACTACCTAGCTGAGCTTGCAAGCAAGTTCCCAATCGTTTCTATCGAAGATGGTCTAGACGAGTCTGACTGGACTGGCTTCAAGCACCAAACTGAACTACTAGGTGACAAGCTTCAACTAGTAGGTGACGATCTATTCGTTACTAACACTAAGATCCTTGCTGAAGGTATCGAGAAAGGCGTAGCTAACTCTATCCTTATCAAGTTCAACCAAATCGGTTCTCTAACTGAGACTCTAGCTGCAATCAAGATGGCTAAAGACGCAGGTTACACAGCTGTAATCTCTCACCGCAGCGGCGAAACTGAAGATGCAACTATCGCTGATCTAGCGGTAGGTACTGCTGCAGGTCAAATCAAGACGGGTTCTATGAGCCGTTCTGACCGTGTTGCTAAGTACAACCAGCTAATCCGTATCGAGGAAGCGCTAGGTGAGCGTGCACCTTTCAACGGTCTTAAAGAAGTAAAAGGCCAAGCTTAATTCTTTATTGAATAAGGTCTAGCTTTAAAGCTCTTTAGAAACGCTCCACTTCGGTGGAGCGTTTTTTTTTGGAAACGCTCGGTGAGCGTGCACCTCCATATTTCAAGGAAGCGGTCTTAAAGAAGAAAAGGCCAAGCTTAATTCTTCATTGAATAAAGTTTAGCTTTAACGCTTTTTGGAAACGCTCCCTTCGGTGGAGCGTTTTTGTTTTTCTATCCACAATATCAATGATATTTACGACCTGTTTACATCATTGCTCATTATGCACTCAGTTCTATAACTAAAGTATCTAGATAATGGAAATTGAGTATTTTCTATTTTGCCAACAAACCGTTACCGTATTTGTCTTACATTATTCAAATAACAACGTTGGTTAAAAAGGAAACATCATGAGTGTCGCAGTGATTGCAAATTTAGTGGTATTTGCAGCGCTTCTTTTCTTCTTGAATCTTCAGCAAAGAAAAGGCGCAACACTATCAAGACAAGTGCTGATTGGATTGGTGCTAGGTAGTGGATTTGGTTTAGCGTTACAGCTGATTTACGGTGAAGGTAGCCTAGCGATTGGTGCGAGCCTAGACTGGATCAATGTGGTTGGCCGCGGTTATGTTGGTTTGCTGCAAATGGTCATCATGCCTTTGGTACTGGTCTCAATGTTTGCGGCGGTAGTGAAGCTTGAGAACTCGGCCTCCCTTGGCAAAATTAGTGGCTTAACCATTGGCGTGCTGCTGTTTACCACCGCGATTTCTGCTTTGATTGGTATTGCAGTGACGCAAGGCTTTGGTCTTTCTGCGGAAGGCTTAACAGAAGGTTCGCGTGAAGCGGCGCGTCTGTCTGCCTTAGAAGGTCGAATGGATCGTGTCAGTGACCTGACGATTCCCCAGATGTTAGTCAGCTTTATTCCAACCAACCCCTTTGCTGATCTGACGGGTGCGCGTTCGACCTCGATTATCGCCGTGGTGATCTTCGGTATCCTTTCTGGCGTTGCCGCGCGTAAGGTGATGTTGGAAAAAACCGAACTGGCGGCGCCGATTCGTACCTTTGTTGAAGCTGTGCAATCCATTGTCATGCGCCTAGTGAAAATGATCATGGCTCTGACGCCTTACGGTATTGCCGCTTTGATGGCCAAAGTGGTCGCGACCTCAAGTGCGAGTGATATTCTTAATCTGCTGGGCTTTATCATCGCCTCTTACTTTGCGATTGCGTTGATGTTCCTTGTGCATGGTGTGTTGGTCTCTTTTGTTGGCGTGAGCCCGAAAGAGTACTTCACTAAGATCTGGCCAGTATTGACCTTTGCTTTCACGTCACGCAGCTCGGCAGCGACCATTCCATTGAACGTTGAAGCGCAAATCAGCAAATTAAAAGTGCCGCCTGCGATTGCCAACTTATCCGCCTCATTTGGTGCCACTATTGGTCAAAATGGTTGTGCGGGTATCTATCCGGCGATGTTGGCTGTGATGGTCGCGCCGACGGTTGGTATCAACCCAATGGACATCAACTTTATCCTGTCGTTGGTGGCGATCATTACTATTAGCTCATTCGGTATTGCTGGTGTAGGTGGCGGCGCGACCTTTGCTGCACTGATTGTGTTGCCTGCGATGGGGCTGCCGGTAACAATTGCTGCACTATTGATCTCGATTGAGCCGTTGATTGATATGGCACGTACAGCGCTCAATGTCTCAGGCGCGATGACAGCCGGTACGATTACCAGTCGCTTGTTAAAACAGAAAGCGGATGAGCGGGAACTCAATGAGCAAAGCGCATAACCGTTACTCTGTGTAGAGTGGAAAGCCTAAGCCTTGTTGCTTAGGCTTTTTTCGTTTCGGTGACGATTTTTCTTTTAAGCATCTACTCTTCGTTTTGGTCACTAGAGAGACGCTTCGCTTTGCTTTGGGCAATCGCTTCGACGCGGCGTTGATTGAGCGCTTGGCGAATCTCTGCACCTTGATAACCAGCGGCAATGATGTCTTTGACTTCAACGCTCAGCGCCGCTTGGTAGGCTTGTTCGAACCATAGTTTTTGTGGATAGGGTGCGGTCTCAAAGCCTTTTCTTCCCTGGCTATCTGCCATGCAGCAGAGCAGGATATCGTCTAATCGTTCAGGCTTTCGCCAGACGTCAAAGGTATCGAGCACTTTGAGTAGCGTTGCCGGCTTGAGCTCAGCGGCGCGATGAATATTGGAGTGGTATTGGCAGACGAGCAACGCCAAGTCGCGGTATTCATTGGGAATCTTTACCCGCTCACATAGATCTCTAATCAACTTGAGTCCGGTATGACAGTGCAGTTTATGACTCGGCCACTCATTTTTTGGCGTGACCCCTTTGCCGAGGTCATGCACTTGAGCGGCAAAACGCACGCTTGCAGAAGGCGACAAGCGCGCCGCACGCTCAGCGACCATTAGCGTGTGGATACCAGTATCGATTTCTGGGTGCCATTGCTCTGGTTGCGGTACGCCAAATAGGGCGTCAAGTTCGGGCAGAACGACTGCGAGCGCGCCGCATTCGCGCAGTACGGAAAGAAAAATGTGCGGGTTCTCTGTGGTGAGCGACTTTTGCCACTCCAGCCAGATTCGCTCAGGGGTAAGTTGAGACAGTTCTCCCGACTCGGCAATGGAGCGCATCAAGCCCAGCGTTTCTTGAGCGACCTCAAAGCCTAAATGATGGAGTTTTGCTGCGAATCGAGCGACTCTTAACACGCGCAGCGGGTCTTCCACAAACGCCTCTGAGACATGACGAAGTTGGCGCAGCTCGATGTCGTTTAGGCCACCGTAGGGATCAATCAGCTGTCCCTCACTGTCTTGCGCGATGGCGTTAATGGTCAAATCGCGGCGGCGTAAATCCTCTTCGAGCGTCACATCCGGTGCGAAGTAGCAATCAAAGCCAGTGTAGCCCGCACCGGTTTTCCGCTCTGTGCGTGCAAGCGCGTACTCTTGCTTCGTCTTAGGGTGAAGAAAGACAGGGAACTCTTTACCTACGGGGGTATAGCCTTGCGCGATAAGATCATCGGGTGTGGCCCCAACGATCACCCAATCCTGATCGTAAACGTCAATATTGAGCAGGTGATCGCGTACCGCGCCACCGACAAGGTATCGTTTCATGGCCACTCCTTCTCATTTTAAAACATAGCCGTTGGCTAATTGGGTGTGCAATGGTACTTTTCTTATCAATAAATGCCCAGCAACAAATAGTCGCCACCCACTCAGAGACGAGATGCATGTACAAACACCACTTTGCTTTTCATGAGCTCCCTTTCTCGATTGTGCCTAGCTCTCGTTTTCTCTATCTCAGCCAGCGTCACAAAGAAGCGATCTTTCGCCTCACCTCTGGTTTAGGGGAAGGGGGCGGTTTTGCCATGTTAACCGGAGAAGTGGGGACGGGCAAAACCACAGTGGCCAAGGCGATGTTGAATGACTTGGATGTGATCGTCGATCAAGGACGCCTGCAAGCTGGTTTTATACTCAACCCAACCTTTTCCGAATCAGAGTTGCTAGAAGCCATCTGTGATGAGTTCTCCATTGCCTATTCTCATGACGCCTCACTGAAGCAATTGAGTCAGGCCATCCACCAGTTTTTAATTGAGAGTTACGCGCAAGGTCGACAAACCTTGTTGGTGATTGATGAAGCTCAGCACCTCAGTGCGCAAGTGCTTGAGCAGCTGCGCCTATTGACCAACCTTGAAACCGAGCAGCACAAGCTATTGAAAGTGTTATTAATTGGTCAGCCTGAGTTACAGCAAAAATTGCAAATGCCGATCTTGCGTCAGTTGGCGCAAAGGATCACGGGCCGCTACCATTTGCTCCCTCTAGACGGTGCCGAAACCGCGAACTATGTTCGTCATCGGCTGACACTCGCCGGCGGCGATCCTGATCTTTTCTCTTCGCGCTCGCTCAAGTGGATCGCCACCCAAACGCAAGGGATCCCAAGGTTGATCAACTTGGTGTGTGACGCGGCGCTGCGTCATGCCTACTCGAGCGGTGAGCTAAAGCCTAGCCATGACAGTGTGCAGCGTGCCTGTGATGAGGTGATGAGCTTCCAGCCTTCGTTTCAAGTCACTCGCCCTCGCCATTCGGTAAGAGCCTCAGGTGCACCCTATTGGTTTGCGGCTGCAATAGGTATCGCGTTAAGTGTTGTGGGTTATCAAAGTGCGGCGCTTTGGGCTGATGATCTGATTACGCAGCAAGTCGCCCGCAGTCACCCTATCCAGCACCGTGAACCGACGATCAACCACGTGCTGCCAGATACGCTGAAAACGGCACTCGACTCCGCTATCAATCTTGAGCAAGGTTTAGCGAACTTGTATCGCGTCTGGGGCTATCAGGCATCCGTGTTGGATAAGCTCTGTTTGGAGAATGAGCAAAGCGTGTTTCAATGCCAACTGACTCAAGGGGATTTAGCCACTTTGGTGCAAGCCAATCGCCCAGTGCTGCTCACGTTGGGGGAGGCAGACTCCCCACGTTATGTGGTGTTGTATCAACTCGATTCAGATCACGCAACGCTGTTGCTTGACGGGCAGTTGTACACCTTGCCCAGCGCCGAACTTGAGAGGCGTTGGAATGGCGAGTATCGACATATTTGGCGGCGCTATTGGGGAGGCACGCTCAAGCCTGGCATGGAAGGGAAGGCCATTGCC
>NZ_JCBDGG010000002.1:0-132787 GCF_059833835.1 Vibrio sp. R15-SG3-ISO1B
AGCGGAAGTCATGGATGTGGCCAACGCGGTACTGGATGGCACCGATGCGGTGATGCTCTCGGGTGAAACCGCAGCAGGTAAATACCCTCTTGAGACCGTGATTTCGATGGCCGAAGTCTGTTTGGGTGCCGAGCGCGTGGCCTCCATCAATCGCAGTCAATTCCAAGTCGATTCAGAATTTGAATCCGCCGAAGAAGCGGTCGCGATGAGCACCATGTTCGCCGCCAATCATACCAAAGGCGTTAAAGGCATCATTACCCTGACTGAATCTGGCCGCACCGCACTGATGATGTCTCGTCCAAGCTCAGGGCTGCCCATCTTTGCTCTCTCTCGCAACGAAGATACGTTAAATCGCAGCGCCCTTTACCGTGGCGTGTTCCCGATTTTCTTTGACTACAAAGGCGACACAGGCTTTAACACCGCTCAAGCCGCGGTCAATACGCTCAAAGAAAAAGGGTTACTCGATGAAGGCGACTTAGTGTTGATCACGCTCGGTGACGTGATGGATGTGGTGGGCTCGACCAACTGCATGCGAATCTTGAAAGCCTAGCCAAAGAACGCCAATAGGGAGCAAAGCTCCCTATTGATTGTTTATTTGCTGAGCCGGTTTACTGGCCGACTTTAAACCTCTTCTCGCTTAACTCGCCTGCACCTCTAACCACTGAACAAGCGCTGATCGCTGCATCGGGCGAAGGTCTCGACGAATCGATAACCTGCCTCTAGACCGAGTTGATAATCGTGTTCTAACGCGGATTTCTCGCTCATCAGCGAACTCGATTGCAGAGGTTTATCGGGCTTAATTTGCACAATAAAACAATCATCCGGTGGCGAATGAAGGAAATCTTGCGTCAAGGCGTAGGTTTGATAGTGCACCATCAACATATCGGCTAAATGTGAGTCAAACTTATCGCCCAACAAATGACTCAAACGGTACACATCGTCGGCGCCAAACAGCCAACGCCCGCCATTGAGCGCCTCAAAGCCTTGTTTTTGGATTTGCAGCTGTTTGTTTTTCTGCACCTTTTCCGACAAAAACGCGCCCCAATCCAACTTCCATTGCGACAGCTTTTGCTGCCACTGCTCTTGAATCAGATTGAAAGAGTCACGAAACCACTCAACTTTCTCTGTTTGTGTAAGAGGAGTGGGCTCCACGGCAAGATCATCCCCTTCAGTGCGGATCACGACAATGCATCGAGCGCCCTTGCGCCACGCTTCTTGCACCGGGATCGACGCCGACACCCCGCCATCCACGTATTCTCCATGATCAAATGCCACTGTATTGGGGTAGAGCCTTGGAATCGCGCAGGTGGCAATCAGCACCTTTTTCCAATCGTCTTTTAACATGGGCAAATAGTGATCGAGAAGATGATGCGTATCCGTGACCGCCGCATAGGCATCACGCTTACCCAGCACTTTGCGCCCTAAGTCGACATCCAATCGGTAGGGGTAATCACTGATTTTATCCAGCGACCAATCTAGCCCAAGGTACTGTTTGCGGCGGATGTAACCGAAAAGATTGAAGAACTGCGGATCCGTGGTCAAATCCAAGATGAAAGAGCGACCGATTCCGCGTTGACGGCAAAGGTAAGCACACAAGTTCAACGCACCAGCAGAGGTGCCATAGAAGGTATCAAACGGGTCAAAATTGGAGAGAAGAAAAGCATCAAGTACACCGGCAGTGAAGATACCTCTTTGGCCGCCCCCTTGGGCAACCAAAGCGTTTTTGCCACCGGTATATTTGGCGAGTCGGGATTCGTCTAACTCGACAGCAGCATTAGTAATGCATCCGCTGTTGTTCATGATGGCGGTTAAGCCGCATTGATCGCGATAAGTCCATAGCCAATTAACACGGTAAAGACGGTCGCGACGATGATGAGGGCAAATTTGAGATCGTGTTCCATAGACATCTCCTTGTTGTTTAACAAAGTAATAACACCTCTGTGAAGTATCTTCAAATACCACATCTTTTTTGTGTTTAATTATGGCGTTAGCGTCACAATTGCCTTATCCCACTGCGATTAGATTCTCGATAAGGAACCGCTCATGACTTGTCTGCGCCTGCTCACTCCCTTGCTTTTACTTTGCGCCCTCCCCTCTATCAGCTACGCCGAGACTTTCCTCACCCCTTGGCTAGGTGTGACACTGGGCGGCGAGTTAGAAGATCAAAACGGACAAACCTACGACCTCAAACCGTCAGAGAGCTACGCTTTTAGCCTAGAACATACGTTAGATAAGGGACGCATCGGCCTTTTTTACGCCACGCAGTCGACCGATGTAGAAAAGATTTCAGAGCGAGCGACCACTCACTATCTTCACTTTCAGAGCAGTATTTACTATCCACTGAATCCGGGGCTGTCGAGCTACGTTGGCGTCGGTTTGGGCGCGTCCTACATGGATGCCCAATGGGTGGATGATCACACTGGGTTTTCCGCATCGATCTTTGGTGGCTTTGATTACCAGCTCAACTCGCAACTTTCTGTTAACACGCAAGTACGCTGGCTCGGGACTGTGGTGGACAATGACACCAGCGGGATATGCAATCTACCCAGCGATGGCAGCGAACAGTGCATCATTCGCTTTAAGACCGATTGGATGAATCAATTTTCCGCCAACATCGGGCTCACGTGGCGATTCTAGGATTCTCAATATCGAGCAGGCATAAAAACGCCACCGACAAAGCGGTGGCGTAGAGAGTCTAATTGGAGCGCTTAAAAGTTGTACTTAATGCCGAGTGCGCCGCCAATTTGCAGTTCAGGACCACTGTATAGGTCAAGCTCTGGGTGGAGTTGGCCGTAAAGATCCCAACCTTTGCCCAGATCCCATTTCAAGCCCAGTGGCACGCGCACGCCAAACTCTTTGTGATCCCACTCGCTCCAACCACCAACACCGACATACCAAGAGACTGGGGCGTTGCCATCAAAACGACCAGAAGTGATCAGGTAGTCAAATGCAGCACCATCATTGCCGAGGGTGAAACGGTATTGATTATCGAGCTCCAATACCGCACTGAGCTCTTGATCGTAGGCCATACCGACCGAAATTGGGGTTTTGTCCGGGTTTGCTATGGCTGCGGACGAGCCAAGCAATACTGCCAACGTGCCCCCTACCATGCTAACGCTTCTCTTGTTCATTGATGAGTTCCTTAGCGGTTTAAGTTCTGCAGGAAATTATCGTCAAAAGTGCCTATCAGGTGTCAGGAAAACGTCAGAACCTAATAACAAAGGGCTAGAGACAACAATGCCAGTCATCAGACTGGCATTGGGAGTTTACTTGCATAATACGTCAATTATGAGACGGACACATGCAAACACGATACTGCGTGCACATCGCTACCTTGAATGGTTGGCTTAGTCTTAGCACACGCGTCAGTCGCTTGTGGACAGCGGGTGCGGAACACACAACCAGACGGCGGACTGATCGGTGATGGCAGATCGCCTTCTAACATTTCAATCTGCTTCTCACGTTCCAACTTGGGATCGGGAATCGGCACCGCCGACATCAGTGCGCGTGTGTAAGGGTGTTTCGGGTTATCAAACAGCGCGTGAGCTTCACCCAACTCCACTGCGTTACCCAAGTACATCACCAACACGCGATCAGAAATGTGTTTGACCACCGACAAATCGTGGGCGATAAACACCAGTGACAGACCCAGCTCTTTTTGCAGCTCTTTAAGCAAGTTCACAACCTGAGCCTGAATCGATACATCTAGCGCCGATACCGGCTCATCACAGATGATCATCTTCGGATTCAAGATAAGCGCACGAGCAATACCGATACGCTGACACTGACCACCCGAGAACTCATGAGGATAGCGGTTAATCACGTTAGGCAGCAGACCGACCTTCTTCATCATCTCTTTAACGCGCTGCTTCACTTCCTCTTTGGAGAGATCTGGGTAGAAAGTCTCCAGCGGCTCGGCGATGATGTCACCAATGGTCATTCGCGGGTTAAGCGACGCCAACGGATCTTGGAAAATCATCTGGATCTCTTTACGCGTTTCACGGCGCTGGACCTCTTTCATCTTGGTCAAGTCTTGCCCAAGCCACACCACTTCACCGTCAGTCGCTTCGACCAAGCCGATGATGGCACGGGCGAAGGTGGATTTACCACAGCCAGATTCGCCCACTACGCCGAGCGTTTCGCCTTCGTACAAACGCACGTTAACACCATCCACCGCTTTTAGCGTTGAAGGTTTGGCCCATGGCCACGCCGATTTTGCGGCAATATTGAAGTGCACCTTCAACTCTGAAATGTCTAGAATGACTTTTTTATCTGCACTCATTTCGTCCAAGCCTCCCAATCAGAAAAACACGCGCGTTGACGACCTTGACCAAATGGCGTCAGGATTGGCGCTTCTTGCTTACAGCGATCCATCACGCGATGGCAACGCTCTTGGTACGGACAGCCGGTCGGCAGACGTAGCAAGTTTGGCGGGTTTCCAGGAATGGTGGGCAGCACCTCCCCTTCGGTATCCAGGCGAGGAATCGCTTTGAGCAGACCCTCTGCATAAGGGTGACTTGGGTTGTAAAAGATCTCATCCACGCTACCGTACTCCATGGTACGGCCTGCGTACATCACCAGCACTTTGTCACATGAACCTGCAACCACACCTAAGTCGTGCGTGATCATGATAATGGCGGTGTTGAATTCTTGTTTTAGCTCGTTAAGCAAATCCATGATCTGCGCTTGAACTGTTACATCCAGAGCGGTCGTCGGCTCATCAGCGATCAGCAGTTTAGGACGACACAATAGCGCCATTGCGATCATCACACGCTGACGCATACCGCCTGAAAATTCGTGCGGATACATGGTGATACGCTTGCGCGCTTCAGGGATTTTCACTGCTTCCAACATGCGTACCGACTCTTCAAACGCTTCGGCCTTGCCCATGCCTTTGTGCAGCATCAGCACTTCCATCAACTGATCACTGACCTTCATATAAGGGTTCAGTGACGTCATAGGATCTTGGAAGATCATCGCAATTTGCTCAGCGCGCACTTTATTGAGCGCTTTTTCTGGCAAGTTGAGAATCTCTTTGCCTTCAAATTTAGCACTACCTGAGATGATGCCGTTTTTGGCCAGCAGCCCCATGATAGCGAAAACTGTTTGCGATTTACCTGAACCAGATTCACCCACAATACCCAGTGTTTCACCTTGGTTGAGTGAGAAGTTCAGATCGTTAACTGCGGTGACGATACCATCTTGCGTGGTAAATTCGACGCGCAGATCTTTGACATCTAATAAGCTCATCATTGCTTCCTTAATCTTTCTCTTTAATTATCTGTCTTTAGGATCAAGCGCATCGCGCAGACCGTCACCAACGTAGTTGAAGCAGAACAAGGTCACCACCATGAACGCGGCTGGGAAAGTCAGCTGCCAAATAGCGATTTCCATCGTTTGCGAGCCTTCTTGTAGAAGTGCGCCCCAACTTGTCATCGGCTCTTGTACACCTAGACCAAGGAATGAAAGGAAAGATTCAGTCAGAATCATGCTTGGGATCAACAGTGTGGAGTAAACCGCCACAATACCCAGTACGTTTGGCACGATATGACGGGTAATGATTTTCCAGTTACTGACGCCACAGACGTGCGCCGCTTCAATGAACTCTTTACTGCGTAGGCTCAAAGTTTGACCACGTACAATACGCGCCATATCCAGCCAAGCAATGGCACCAATCGCGACGAAAATCAAAATGATATTTCGGCCAAAGAAGGTCACCAATACGATTACAAGGAACATAAATGGCACCGCGTAAAGGATCTCCAAAATACGCATCATGATTCTATCGACTTTACCGCCGATAAACCCAGAGGTTGCGCCATAGAGGGTACCAATCAGAACCGCCACCAAGGCGCCGAGTACACCCACCATCAGTGAGATTCGGCCACCAATCAGCGTACGTACGTAGAGGTCACGACCTAGACTGTCGGTACCAAACCAGTGCTCAGCACTTGGTCCAACGTGCATCGCGTACCAATCGGTATCATCGAATGTGTACGGCGCAATCATTGGCAGGAAGATCACCGCTAAGGTCATCACAAACAAAATGCACAGGCTGATCATTGCCGCCTTGTTGCGCATAAAACGAATACGGGCGTCTTGCCACAAACTGCGGCCTTCGACTTCCAAATTCTCTGCAAACTTCTCGACCGCTTCGAGGTTCTCTTTTTTCGTTAACATAACCAATCTTCCCTGTTAGTAGCGAATTTTCGGGTCAATCATTGCAAGGAGAATATCTACCACTGCGTTGAAAAGAATGAAGAGGAAACCGATCAAAATCGTAATTCCCATCACCAGCGAGTAATCGCGGTTAAATGCGGCGTTGACGAACAACTTACCAATGCCAGGCAGACCAAAGATGGTCTCGATCACCACCGAACCGGTAATGATGCCGACAAACGCAGGGCCCATGTAAGAGACGACAGGCAACAACGCAGGTTTCAGTGCGTGTTTAAGAACGATGTAACGGTAGCTCAAACCTTTCGCACGCGCAGTGCGGATAAAGTTACTGTTCAAGGTTTCAATCATCGAGCCACGGGTAATACGCGCAAACGTGGCGATGTACAAAAAGGACATACCAAGGACAGGCAAAACCATGTACTCAATCGCACCGCCGTTCCAGCCGCCCGCTGGGAACCACCCCAGACCAATCGAGAAAATGTAGATAAGCACGGGGGCAAAAACAAACGACGGCAGTACCACCCCTATCATGGAGGTGGACATCACCGTATAGTCGAGCCAGGTGTTTTGCTTTAACGCGGCGAGCGTGCCGACCGCCACTCCGACAATCACAGTGAAGATAAAGGCATAGAAACCGACTTTTGCCGATACAGGTAGCGCCTCAGACACCAACTCATTCACCGTATAATCTTTGTACTTGAACGAGGGGCCAAAGTCGCCTTGAAGAATATTACCTAAGTAGGTGGTGTATTGCTCAAATAGAGGCTTATCCAAGCCATATTTCTCGTTGATATTTTGCATCACTTCAGGAGGCAGTGTCTTCTCTGAAGAAAAAGGGTTACCCGGTGCAAACCGCATCAAGAAGAACGATACGGTTATTAGGACAAGTAAGGTTGGAATAGCTTCCAAAATTCGAGAGAAAATTAGCTTTAACATAAAACATCTCACATCTAAAAAAACAGTGCGCTAATAACGCGGGCTATCAGCGCACTGGATATCTTACTCAAGGATTACTTTTTGATAATGTACATGTCTTTTGAGTAGATATTGTCTTGCGGGTTTTGATCAGGGTAGCCACCAAGCTGTTTGCTTACTAGACGTGGCTGAACGTACTGATAGATAGGTGCGATTGGCATATCTTGTGCCAACTGAGCTTCTGCGATCGCGTAGTACTTGTTACGCTCTTCTTCAGTTTTCGCTACTTTTACTGCGTCGTTCATGGCCTTATCAAAAATCTCGCTAGAGTATTTCTGGTCGTTTGAACCGTTTTCAGTCATCGCAATCGCTAGGAAGGTAGAGGCTTCGTTGTAGTCTGCACACCAACCTGCACGGCGAACGTCAAAGTTGCCTTGCTTAGAGCTGTCTAGGTAAGTTTTCCACTCTTGGTTCTCGAGCTTAACGTTGACGAAACCACCCAGCGATTTTTTCCACATAGATTGAACCGCGACGGCGATCTTCTTGTGGTTTTCACTGGTGTTGTACAGCAACGTGAAATCAAGAGGTTTGCCTTGACCGAAGCCCGCTTCAGCAAGAAGCTCTTTCGCTTTCTCTACGCGCTCTTTTTGCGTCATTGTCGCGTACTCTGGCGCTTCAGGTGCGAAACCTGTGATGCCGCTGTGCGTTAATGCGTAAGCAGGTTTTTGGCCTTGACCTAGAATCGCTTGAGTGATGATGTCACGGTCAATCGAGTAAGACAGCGCCTTACGTACGCGAACATCGTCAAACGGAGGACGTTGGTTGTTGAAACCGTAGTAGTAAGTACATAGGTTTGGTGAAACAACCACGTTATCTGGGTAATCTTTCACAAGACGACGGAACTGCTCATTTGGCACTTCGTAAGTCATGTGGATTTCACCCGATAGGAAACGGTTCATTTCCGCGTTTTGGTTTTCGATAGGCAGGTAAGTCACTTTATCAATGACGGTATCGGCGTTATCCCAGTAGTTAGCATTGCGCTCTAGAACGATCTTCTCGTTCACTACCCAATCAGACAACACGTACGCACCGTTACCGACAAAGTTACCTGGTTTCGTCCAGTCGTTGCCGAACTTCTCAACCGTCGCTTTATGTACTGGGTACATCGTGGTGTGCGCCATCATCTTCACGAAGTATGGCAGTGGTACTTCAGTTTCAACCACGAGCGTGTGCTCATCCACGGCTTTCACACCCAGCTCAGCCACGTCTTTCTTCCCTGCGATGATGTCTTTCGCATTTTTCATCTTGGTGTATTCGATATACCAAGCGTAAGGAGACGCAGTCATTGGGTCAGCAGCGCGTTTGAAGCTGTATTCAAAATCATAAGCGGTGACAGGATCGCCGTTCGACCATTTCGCATCTTTACGGATTTTGAATGTGAACGTTTGATTGTCTTCAGTAGACCAAGATTCAGCAGCACCTGGGATGGTATTACCCGGGCCATCTTGGATAACAAGGCCTTCCATCAAATCACGTAGAACGTGAGACTCAGGCACACCTTCAACTTTATGAGGGTCTAGCGACGCCACTTCCGTACCGTTACCACGGACGAATTCCTGTTTTGCTGCTAGTTCGACACCCGCTGGAACATCAGCGGCAAAAGTTGCGGTAGAGGCCACTGCAAGGCCAGCACCTAGTAGAAGGGCTTGTGTGATTTTGTTCTTGTACATGAGTAAAACTCCAAGTTTTTCTTTTGCATCCATGACGTCTTTGTAGTTTTCACTTGAACGGCCAGTGATTTAGGTTTTTTTAGCCCAAAATTCGACCAATAATCACCTAATAACCCCACAAAGATTGCGGCACACATTACCAACCATTGAAGCAATTTGCCATAAATTTGTAGCATTCAACCGTAATATTCCACGATCATATCAATGAATTGGCATATAATTCTGCATACGTAAACGTTTGCCAGAGAGTTGGCATTTCTTTACATCTGCAGACAGACTAATGCGCCTTTTAGTCTAAATAAACACCAGCATCTAGCATCATCTGCTAGAAAGCGTGCAGAAAATTTAACATTAGTTATGAAAGGTGGCGACTACTTAACTACAAATCGCTTATCCGATGAGAGGTTCTGTGAAGCGAATCACCATGATGCACCTATTTAGTCAACCTGCGCCAAAAGTGATCATTCACGAGATAAATGACTCACTCCTAGTGCTCAACATGTCAGTCAATAGCCCACTCTACATTGATAAATTTAGAGCTTTATTTTGTGTGTTTTTTAACTATCCATCGTCGTGACGAATGCGTGGAATGCTTTATAAACCGCCAATGTGACGCCTCTCATACTTATCCATCTCAAAAACGCAAAATAGCAAGTTCTCCAGCGTGACTCATTTACACTCAAAGCTATCTATCGGTTTTGAACAGGCGCTGGCTTTGTCTTCTTTATTTAAAACGATGTTGATTAGCTTAGTTATGATCGCCATGACGGCGTGTACTTCCCCGTCACCTGACACCCATAATGAGAAGACCACCAGCACCGCCCTGCCATATCAGCATAACTCACCCTTAGATCACTATTTCTCTGTCCTTTCGAAAAAGACGCCGGGAGAGACAGGATTCTATCCTTTAGAGCATGGCCACGACGCTCTCCTGACTCGCTTGGCGCTGATTGAATCCGCACAGGCAAGCTTAGATCTCCAGTATTATATTTTCCGTGACGACGAAACCAGCCAACTGCTCAGTTGGCGACTGTTCATCGCCGCAGAGCGAGGCGTCCGAGTTCGCCTATTGTTAGACGACATGCAAAAGCGCGATGACAAGGTCATGGCTTACATCAACTCACACCCAAACATCGAGATTCGTCTATTCAATCCTCACCAATATCGCACAGCGCGCAGCGCGGCCTTCCTCAGTGATTTTGACCGTCTTAACCACCGCATGCACAATAAATCACTCACGGCAGATAATGTCGCGTCAGTGATTGGCGGGCGAAACATTGGCAATGAGTACTTTTCATTTCAATCGGATGTCGAGTTTGGCGACTTTGATCTGTTGATGCACGGTGAAGCCGTCGCAGCGGTGAGTGAGCAGTTCGATGAATATTGGAACAGCGACTTCGCTATCCCAATGGAGTGGATTTACCCCAATCGCACACCGCTCACCTCTGAAGCCATCTCAGATTGGGTCGCAAGCTCTAAAATCGAAGAGCAGTTCACGCAGGGCCAATACGACTTTACCCAGTTACCTCTTTATCAAAAGCTTATTAACGCAGAACTCTCGCTTTTCTGGGGTAAGGCGCAGCTTATCTACGACTCGCCAAACAAAGTGCTAGGACAAGGCGAGCCGCTAAAAAGCGGATTGACACAATTTCTTAGCCAAACAGAGAGTGAGTTGGTCTTAATTTCCCCCTACTTTGTCCCGACGGAATCTGGCACACAAGCCTTGATTTCAGCAGTTGAGAAAGGGATTGAAGTGACGATTATTACCAACAGTCTCGCGTCCAATGACGTTTTCGCCGTTCACGGTTGGTACGCGAAATATCGACAAGCGCTCATTGAAGGCGGCGTTACCCTTTGGGAAGTCAAAGCGACAGCAGACATCGACAATAGTTGGAGTATCAAGGGCAGCAGTAACGCCAGCTTACATGCCAAAGTCATCGTGCTCGATCGAAGCAAAATTGCCGTCGGTTCGATGAACCTTGACCCGCGCTCTGCGGAGCTCAATACCGAGTTGGCGGTACTGTTCGAACAACCTGAGTACGCTGAGCGTGCCTTAGCGCAGCTGTACAGTAAATTGAATGAGAAGGCCTATCAAGTCACTGTGCAAGAGGGCGAACTGATTTGGATCGATCACGCGCAGTCCGTGCAATTCGATAGCGAACCCGACGCTAGCCTATGGTTAAAAATGGGCGCTTGGATCAGCGGATGGCTGCCGATAGAAAGCCAATTGTAAGCGGGTAAAAAATTCGCACTTCGGCCGTTGCCCAATCCATCTTAGCCGCTTGTTTCCATTATGAAGTTGGTGAGTTGCTGCCCACGTACATCGACTTGCTGCTTTGCTACAACACGAAAGCCAAGGTGCTCATAAAACGGACGGGCGGTGATGCTCACGTGAGAATAATAACGCTTGATGCCTAGTCTACGTCCTTTCGTAAATAGGTGCTCCATTAATCGTCGCCCTACCCCGATGCCTTGATACTCGGCATGACAGAAAAAATGGTCGATGTACCCATCCTTCTGTAAATCTGCAAAGCCGACTATTTTGCCTTCGAATTCCGCAACAAAAGGTTTCATGTCATCGGCGCGCTTTTGCCAAACCATCATATCAAAGCCATCCGGAGCCCAAGCGGATACTTGCTCAAAAGTGTAGTCTTTGATATTCAAGGTTCTAATCGTTTGGAACTTCAGCTGCCACATTTCTAGGGCGTCTGAGTGCTGGTAGTCTCGTATCGTAATCATAGCTATCTGTTGCTCTGCAGTGCGGTAGTAAATTTGACCACATAGTGAGGTGAGGGAAAGTGAGTCAATCGTTACTTTGGTCAAGTGGTTGTTGAATTCGTCGAAAAAAGAAAAGGGGCAAATATGAGCTAACTGATGAAGACTGTCATATACTGTATACGTGAGATGAATTCTTCGCCTAGCGACACAGAACCCAATGCTGTGCAGATATGAAAAAGCCTGCAAGTTATGCGACATATATTGCAGGCTTCAAAAGGGTGGAAGCCCCAGCCACATCCCGGCACACAAGTCACTTGCTGCGGCTGCTTCCTTCCGGACCTGACCGAGTTCACAAGCTATTGTTGCGGGAGGACCAGAGCCTCCATTGATTCGTTTTTCTTGCGACTGTGCGCTAAGAAGTGTGGGGATTATCAATCATCGCCTGACTGATTTCAAGCGGTTAACCAGACAAATCAACGAAAAGTAGCTTAACTGCCTAATGATTAGGCAATTGTGGTTGCTCAGCCATTGACGGAGCAGTTAACCAAGCTGCCTTGCTCTTTTACGCTTTGGCTGCTGCGCTCTCGCTGCTTGCGTTTGTGGCTGTACATCGCTTGATCCGCCTGATTCAGGGCTTGCTGAAGCGTCAGTGAGCGAGCGCTCGCTTGGCAAACGCCCATAGCCAATGTAATGTTGAGTGACACACTGTTGTCCCATGAGGTATAGGTTAAGGCCGCAACATGTTGAGCGAGAATATCCAGTTGCCCTTCATCCATCGGGCCAATCAAAATAAACTCATCACCACCGATACGATAAGCGCTGCCTTGCCAGTAGCGAACGATCTGGTTGGCGATCGCTTTTAACACCTCATCACCTATCTCATGCCCATAGGTATCATTGATGGCTTTGAAGCCGTTGACATCAAAATAGACCAAGGTGTCACGCGATTTGAGCCCGAGGCGATATTTACGCTGCATGGCACGCCGGTTTCTCAAGCGCGTTAAGTTATCCGTATTCGATTGGCTATAAAGGAAATACGCCACGATGACCAAGAACGCCAGTACAAACAAAAGCAATGCTTGGTTCTGCAGGGCTAAGCTTTTCTCGTTATGCAGCGTGGCTTTCCAGTCTGGCTGGTTATCATAGTTGTGGATGATTTTCTCGACGTCGATCATCGTCAGCGCCTGATTGAACAGCGGCACCAATTGCGCTCCGAGTTCATTGTTTGCAAAGCCCATCGCTACCTCTGAACGGTAGAAAGGCGCTATCGCGGTGTCCTCTTCGAGTGGCAACACCTCTTTGCTCTCACGCAGCAGCGCATGGAAGCTGCCACGCGTCATGGGGATGTAGTCGATTTCGCCATTCAGCAGCGCCGTCACCAACGCTTGGCTACTGTTGTAGACCTTAAAGCGCTTGTTGGGCAGCAAGACATTCAGCAGTGATTCAGAAGCCGCCTCTTTGATCACGCCAATACGCTCTGCAATCAATTCAGAAATATTGCTGTAGACGCCCTCCTTGTACCCTTCCCGTTTGACCAAAATCGCTTCAGGGAAGTAGTAAGAATCACCAAAGAGTAGCTCACCCCAACGCGATTCCAGCACCGCAACCGGAGCAAGTACATCGATGGCCTGATTGACCAGATCTTGGTACATGCTTTCCCAAGTTTCATTGGCTTGACTCTCAAGCTGGCATTTAAGCAGTAAGATGTCACACGCTTGAAACAAAACGTCAGCTGCGATCCCAGACACACTGCCGTCGGCATGATAAGTCGCGTACTGACCAAAATTCTCCAACTTCACTCTCAGTGGGCGATCAAGGTCAAGGCCGCTCTCTTTCGCCACATTTCGTAGTGCATCTCTGCGAATATTAAATTGGTATTGTCGAATCGACTCACGCAACAGTTTTTGTACGCTAGCGCTATGGACGTAATGTTCTATCGCGGCTAGGAGATCCGCGTGTTGGCCCTTGGTTGTCACGATAGAGACCGGTTTAATGGGGATTTGATCGTTCAGCAGTTCGGCATCAAAACCGGAAAGCAACATCGGCTTAAGCTGGTTAATGGCGTCAACAACGCCGTCAACTTCACCGGCATTCAGTAGTCGAACCGCTTCGTGATGGCCAGAGTATTCGATGAGGGTAATCGCAGGAAAGTGGCGCTCAATCAGCTCGCCATAAATCGTGCCGTTGGGCACGCCCACGACTTGAACATCCCCTAAGCGGCGGGCTTGGGGGCTAAACAAATAGGTGTATTCAATGTTAGTGGGCGCAGAAAAATCGAAGTATTGGGCACGCTCAGGGGTATAGGTGACATTGGCCGCGAAATCGCTCTCACCAGACTCGACAGACTGTAAGATGTTGCTAAAACTAGGATAGCGTACATACTCTACTTTGATGGAAAAATGCTGCGACACTGCATCAAACAGCGTCCTCGTGACGACGTCATCGGCTTCCATCGCGACCCGATACTGCTCTTGCGCTGCATGGGCTCCTCCCATCAACGCCAACAGTAGCCACAATCCTTGGCCGAGTTTGACCATCCGTAGCCAAAACCTAAACCACATTGTTCATGTCTCTAGCGAAAAACTAACCCAAGTAACCAGTCCTGGTGAAGACTGCTCACCCCTTTGCATGAGATTGCAATTACGCAAGATTCTCGCACACTCGGTTGCATACGCCAAGTAATTGCTAGCCAAACATTTTATAGTGAGAGCTATGCAACTAAATCTCTGCTTCTTCCGCACTGCGAAGGATGTAATCGGTCATCCACGCCGTGCCTAACAAGGCAAACCACACCACAAATACCGGGTTGGGCACGTCAATATTGGGCGACACAACTAAAGCAGCAAATCCGACGGTCGGCAGCGTCCAACAGAGCAACTTCCCCCAACGCAGTGTTTTTAGCTTCGTCAGCGTTTCCATTGAGGCAATCATACCCGTCAGCGAGAGTGCCACCAGCACGCCGTAGGAGAGTTCAGCCATCCACAGGGGCAAGATCAAACTAAGCGCCCACCAACTATGTTTATTCGATGGTTTCCAGTGATTGGCTGACCACCACACCACCGATATTGAGAGGGTTTGCAGCACAGTGATAAAGGCACTGCCCTCTAATTTTCCACCGGCCTGTGTGACCATAATTCCAACTTGCAGCGCTGCGACAATCAATGCGGTGGTTAACACCACCCACATATTGCTGCGTTTTGAGAACACCACCATTAAGAGCGGGAAGAGTATCCATTGGCTGACAGACAACGCAATCGGCTGATAAGGCAACGTCAAGCCGTAAACCGTCATTGCACCGATCAATATCAACCCGACAATACCGCCTTGAGGCAATATCCAAAGCGCGGGAATCAGCATCGCGAGCAGTGGGATGTCTCCTTCACTCATGCTGATGGCGCGGGCGCAAATCACCGCGAGCAGTGTTGCGACAAAGAACTGAAATGTAGACAATACCATCCTCTCTCCTTATCCATTCCATGGAAAAAATCGAACTAGGACAAAAGCATTATGGACCAGTTTCTCGCGCAAATCTTTGCTGTGATTCACCAAATTCCATGTGGAAAGGTCTCTACCTACGGAGAGATCGCAAAAATGGCGGGTTACCCAGGTTACGCAAGACATGTCGGCCGAGCGCTGGGCCAACTGCCGGAGGGATCATCTCTGCCTTGGTTTCGGGTTATCAATAGTCAAGGTAAGCTCTCATTGAAAGGCGAAGCGTTTGAACGACAAAAAAACGCCCTCATTGAAGAGGGCATTGAGGTATCACCGCAAGGCCGAGTAAGACTGGTTCGCTATCGCTGGCAGCCTTAAGACGATGTTTAACGCACACCTTTAAGCATTAGATTCACTTGCTGCGTTTTCGCTTCATCGGTAATCACGCGATACGCGGTATCAGAGATAAAACGTAATTTCCCATCCACCTCAATTCTTGCGCTGACGCTATAAGTATGTCGCGCGTCAATTTGGCTTGGATCGTAACTGAGCTCAAACGCAAGCGGGACTTGTGCCCCATCCGCTAAAAACTGCTGTTTGGCGATCACTTTAGCCGGCGCATCCGCCAGTGACACATCTTGCAACGTGACCGTCACCAAGGCTTCGCTCGGCAGTGCGATCCGCTCTCGGTAGGCAAGAGTACCGGAGACTGTTTCCATTTTCGGCGCTGTCGCCGATGGTTGCCCCGCTTGGCAACCTGCGAGCGCAAGTATCGCAGTGCATGCTAAAAACCAATGCGTGATATTCTTTTTCATAGTGCCTCTTTAATTTGTTCGCCAAAAACCCAACGTAAGCGGGAGAATCGTCTTGAGTATAAACGATGGCTGTGCACAGTGGTGCTTATTGATGAAAGAGTTGACCGCGACCTAACGCAAATCAGAAAAGTCTGACTACAATTTCATACAGCTGTTTAAATTTATCACTCAACCGATAAAATAGTCGCTATCGTCAACCTGTACCTATGAAACCCGCTCGACAAGGGGAAGGATCTGCCAATGAGTAAACCTCTCAAAGAACTCCTAGAACTACTGAAACTTGAAAAATTAGAAGAAGGATTGTTTCGCGGCCAAAGTGAAAACCTTGGCCTACCGCAAGTCTATGGAGGACAAGTGATTGGTCAGGCGCTTTCTGCCGCTCGCTACACAGTGGATGATGCGCGCACTGTGCACTCATTTCACAGCTACTTTCTCTACCCTGGCGATCCGGAAAAACCGATCATTTATGATGTCGAAAACCTGCGCGATGGCCGAAGCTTCAGCACACGCCGTGTAAAAGCGATTCAAAACGGTCGACCGATTTTCTACCTCACCGCCTCCTATCATGGTGATGCGCCGGGCTTTGAGCATCAAAACACCATGCCGAATATTCCGGGGCCTGAAAACTTTAAATCCGAGTCTGAGCTCGCTGCGCAAATCGAACACATCTTGCCAGAGAAGCTGAAAAAAGCATTTTGTGGGGAGAAGCCGATTGAGATGCGCCCGGTCACCGTCGTCAATCCGTTAAATCCACAAAAAGTCGACGCCAAGCAGTATCTTTGGATTCGTGCCAACGGTGAGATGCCCGACAATCAACTGATTCACCAATACTTGCTTGGATACGCCTCTGATTGGGGATTCCTCGTGACCGCGCTTCATCCGCACGGTGTTTCTTTGATGACGCCGAAGTTTCAAGTGGCTACCATCGACCACTCAATTTGGTTCCATCGCCCTTTTAAAATGGATGACTGGTTGCTGTATGCCATCGAGAGCCCGACCGCCAGCAATACCCGAGGCTTAGTCCGTGGCGAGATATACAATCGTGAGGGACACCTGGTCGCCACTGCAGTGCAAGAAGGTGTGATGCGATTTACTCAATAACGCCAATGCCGTGTTTGGCATCACCCAAGCGCGGCGCTATTTTTCAGGCGCTGTCAGTCGTTGTTAATCTTAACGCTAACCCTGAATCGGCAACGCCGTGGTGTATTTCAGGGGTTCCATAGCAAAGGTCGACGTAACATTAGAGATACCCGCCACCGAGTTGACCAACTTTTTGTAGAAGCGGTCAAAACACGGCATATCTTTCACCAGCACTTTCATCATGTAGTCATACTCTCCCGCCATCCGATAGAACTCCATCACCTCAGGGAACTCCGACACGGTCTCGACAAAGTGGCTATACCAGCCATGCGAGTGATCCGATGTTTTCACTAACACAAACGCCGTAAACGACAACTCCAGTTTGTCAGGGTTGAGCAACGCAACGCGACGCTCTATAACGCCACTCTCTTCCAACTTTTTCAGCCGCTTCCAGCACGGTGTCGTCGTTAGATTGACCGCATCCGCCAGATCGTTCAACGACAGCGTCGCATCTTGTTGCAGCAAGTTGAGGAGAGTTTTATCGATACGGTCTAGTTGCATGGTGAGGCCTTGGGTTATGGGTTATGGGTTATGGGTTATGGGTTATGGGTTATGGGTTATGGGTTATGGGTTATGGGTTATGGGTTATGGGTTATGGGTTATGGGTTATGGGAGAATTTCATTCTACGCTGACAGTGAAAACAAGGAAAAATAGGTAAGCATTTCTCCTTATTTGAAGTTAGTTTATTTTCATTGCATGAACAATGGAAGCGATACCGTGTGTAAAGATCATGATTGGATAAACAGCGCTGTGTGCAAAATTGAAGCGGACTATCAACGCAGCGCCGATACTCATCTCATCAAACTCGATTTGCCGTGTGTTGACGGCATTGATATCTACTTAAAAGATGAAAGCACGCACCCTACCGGCTCGCTCAAGCACCGATTGGCACGTTCACTGTTTCTGTACGCAATATGCAATGGTTGGGTCGGGCCTGACACTCCGATCATTGAATCCTCTTCCGGCAGTGCCGCGGTCTCAGAGGCGTACTTTGCGCGGCTACTTGGGCTGCCCTTTATCGCCGTGATGCCCAAATGCACCGCGCGGAAAAAAATAGAACAAATCGAATTTTATGGTGGCAAAGCGCATCTGGTCGAACGCACCGACCAGATTTACGCAGAATCTCACCGCCTCGCCAAAGAGCTCAACGGCCATTATATGGACCAGTTCACTTATGCTGAGCGCGCGACAGACTGGCGCGGCAACAACAATATTGCTAACTCGATCTTTAGCCAGATGGCACTCGAGACGCACCCTATCCCCAGTTGGATTGTTATGAGCCCTGGAACAGGCGGCACTTCCGCCACCATTGGCCGCTTTATTCGCTATCAACAGCACAACACCAAGTTGTGCGTGGTTGACCCAGAACACTCAGTGTTCCATCAATTTTATCGTACTGGCGATGCTTCATTGACGCTCGACTGCGGCAGTAAAATAGAAGGGATCGGCCGCCCAAGAGTTGAACCGAGCTTTATTCCCGGCGTTATCGATGAAATGCGCACCATTCCTGACGCTGCTTCGGTCGCGACCATCCATTGGCTTGAGGGGATTCTGGGGCGTAAAGTGGGGCCATCTACAGGCACCAATCTGTTCGGCGCGCTGCAAATCGCCAGCGAAATGAAAGCCAAAGGCGAGCAAGGCGCGATTGTCACGCTACTCTGTGACAGTGGCGAGCGCTACCTCGATACTTACTTTTCACCAGAATGGGTTGAGGATCACATTGGTGATTTAGCGCCTTACCTCACGCAACTTAAACAATTTGAAACCACAGGAACGGGGCTAAACATCCGATAAATTCAAACAACGGGCGATAAAAACGCGCATTTATCAACCCGTTGTTTTTATTATAAATAATGAAAACAGAAACGAATTAAGTCATACAAAAATCAATTTTTAACCTACGACTTTTGTTTTAAACTCAGCAGAGTCCCAAAAGAGCGACTATCCTTCACAGTAATAGCAAAATAACGTGGCTAGGTTATTGTTTTAGTATTGATAAGATGTGATTATTATCATTAACCACAATACAAAATCTATAAACAATCACTGTCACACATCTTTGTTGATACTGAAATAAGGAAATTTCTATGCTGTCGCTCTCCATTCGTGGGAAGGTCCTTGCACTCTGCTTGGTGTCGCTATTCGGCTTTGTGAGCATTCTCTCTATCGGTGGCTCAACCCTCACCAATAACACCGAACAAGTTCGTGATATCAATAAGCTTTATTACCCCGTGATGAACTCGGCCTCCCTGAACTCTGTGCTGCTCTCCCAGCTTGCAGAGCGATTCAATCTCGCCGTAACACTCGGTGATGAAGAGATGCTCGAGATCAACCGTGACACGCTCGCGGAAATCGTCGGCAACTTTGAGATGCAAGCCACTTTGCAGCCAGCACTGAAATCACAGACTGCGCAACTTAAATCGACGTTAGAGAGCTATTTCAATGGCACTTATGATGTCGCGCTCGGCATGATTGATGGCGAACTCGATCTGTCCGAGGCGGCCAGAAAAGCCGAAGCAAACAACCAACTTCTTAGCCAACTGACCACCCAAATGTCCGATTTCTCTCAAGCTCGCATTGATGAGTTTGAGCAGTCGGTGACGGAGCTACAAAGTGACAACGTGACCGCAAGTCGCAACATGAGCGTTCTTGGTGTTGTGGCGCTGGCTCTGATCATCGTCATGGGCGCATTTGTCACTCGCGGTATTCGCCGCGATCTGGGTGCCTTGGCCGAAAACATGCGCGACATTGCAGAGGGCGATGGCGATCTCACTGTTCGAATTCAACATGACAAACGCGATGAATTGAAACCTGTGGTGGACTCCTTCAACGTATTCGTTAACAAGTTGCAGCAAAACGTCACCCGCACTATCGAAAACGTCAGCAAGCTGGACAATATATCCACCACTCTAGTGGAATCAAGCCATTCGACCTCTAGCCTCTCAGATAAACAATACCAAGCGATCGAAGAAGTCTCTCGCTCACTGGCGCAATTGTTTGAAGCTGCAAGGCTGATTGCTTCCAACGCCAGCGATGCTTCCGTCTCAGCCAACAGCGCCAGTGAGCAAGCCAGCAACGGTGAAGTGCAGGTTAAGAGCACCATCACTGCCGTTCAAGAGCTGACGGAAGACGTGAGAAACGCCTCGACAGTCGTTCAACAACTCGATGCCAACACCCAAAATGCGGGCTCGATTCTGGATGCGATCAGCGCCATTGCTGAGCAAACCAACTTACTGGCGCTTAACGCCGCCATTGAAGCCGCCCGCGCGGGCGAACAGGGCCGCGGATTTGCCGTGGTGGCCGACGAAGTGCGCACCCTCGCTTCTCGCACTCAAACCTCTACTCAAGAAATTCAATCTGTCTTGCAGCAGTTACAGGAACAGACCAAAACCGCTGCCAACATCATTAGCGAAAGCGCCAACAAAGCGGAAGCGTGCGTAGAGAAATCGCTCGTTGCTGAGCAATCTTTGCAACGCATCACCGCTGACGTCTCGGATATTAGCCACAAAAACGAACTGATTGCCTCTTCCACAGAAGAGCAAGAACGCACATCCGCAGAGATTGAAACCATAGTGGCCAACATCCGCAACATGGCTCAAGGCACGGCAGACAGTGTCGGTGAGCTCGATAGCGTCGCGCAAAACATCAACATTATTACCGCTAACTTAACCGAACTGACGAGTCACTTTAAGGTCAAGTAGCGACCTCTTTGTCTCTCACACCGTCTCGTAAGCGTGATGGTGTGGACAAATTCGCCCAAAATTAAATAACTATGATAACCCCCAACATAAAGTAGTGGAGTTCAGGATGAAAAGAACGATTCTAGCAAGCTGTGTGGCACTCGCCGCATTTGGCGCTAACGCTGCCAGTTTAGAAGACCTATCCATCAGTGGATTTGGTTCTGTCGGCATGGGTAAAGCGGATAACGCCGTGGGCTACGCCGGTTACACGGATGAGCACCTAGAGTGGGAACAAGAAACCCTTGGCGGTTTGCAGTTTGATTTCCAAATCAATGATCGAGCCAAGTTTGTCTCTCAAATCGTAGCGAACAGCCGTTACGATTACGATCCAAAGTTCGAGATGGCTTACGTCTCTTACGACTTTGACTCATTTACAGCGCGTGCAGGTAAACTGCGTCTACCGCTGTTCTTCTACTCTGACTATGTCGATTTGGGCTACGCCTACCCGATGATTCGTCCATCACAAGAGACGTACGAAAACATCGTATTGAAAGGCTACACGGGTGCAGAACTGCTCGTACCGATTGACTTTGAAGACTCAACACTTCTGCTTCAACCTGTGCTAGGTATTGCAACGGTAGACGAAGATGACTCAAGCATCGGCGAAGTTAAACTTGATAAAATGATGGGCTTATCAGCCAACTGGAACTTCAATGATCTCACGCTTCGTGGTTCTTACTTTGTAGCTGAAGCTAACCCTGAATGTGCAAAAGGCGCATCACAAGGAAGCCCAAGTAGTAGTTGCTACCTAGCAGATGTGCTAGAAGTACACGAGCAAGATGGTCAGTTCATCTCTATTGGTGCTCAATACGACAATGGTGATTTACTAGTCAACGTTGAAGGAACTGATGTACAGCTCGATGGTAAGTTTTCGGACACACGTTCAGTATCAGGTCTTATCGGCTACCGAATCAACGAATTCACGCCTTATCTAGCAAGTAGCTGGGTAGAAACAACAGATGATAAAGAGAGACCGTTGCTAAGCGGACTATCCGCGTTAAATTACGAGCGTATGTCTTATTCAGTCGGCACTCGTTGGGATTTCTACCAAAGCATGGCGTTAAAATTTGACGTGACATATGTTGACTACAAAGACACGACGGGTGGAGTATCAACCAATGATCCTTCAAGCTCTGACTACGAAGACAGCACACTTGTCTACTCTGCACGTCTAGACTTTGTATTCTAAGGAGGAAGCGATGAAAAAACTGATCACTTTATTAGCGGCTTCTGCCCTTTCATTCAATGCGCTAGCAGGTATGGTCGTGATTGGTAATCCGGCTGGTGTGGACTCACTTTCAGCAGGTGATGTGAAAAAGCTCTTTATGGGCAAAAAAACCAAGCTCGACAATGGCTCAACTGCGCGTATCGTTGAGCTGGCTGATGGTGACGCTGGGCGTATTGTTTTTCATGAAATCGCCACGGGTCGCAGTGAGTCTCAGCTGCAATCGGCCTGGTCACGCTTGGTCTTCACGGGTAAAGCGGAAGCGCCTGTTCAAGTGGCGGATTACGCCGGCGTGATTGCGGAAGTCTCTTCGAATGCCAGCGCGATTGGCTATGTGGATGAGTCTGCTGTTACGGGCGATGTTAAGGTGCTTCTTAAGCTCTAAACCGCCCCTAAGCACAATCTAAACAAAAGCCAGCGAGGTGGAACCTGCGCTGGCTTTTTTGTCTCTGACGTTTGCTACTGCTTTGATTCGCTCTGTAGCTACTACTCGCTATTTGGTGCGATTCTGACGAGCTTCAAAGGCCGCCAACTGCTCTGGGGTGGCCTTAGGTTGATGGTTTTGCTTCCACTCATCGTAAGTCATGCCGTAAACACGCTCGCGTGCGTCATCAATATCCAATGCTAACCCTTGGTTGTCCGCCTCGGCTTTGTACCATTTGCTAAAGCAATTGCGGCAAAAACCCGCCAAGATCATCAGATCGATATTTTGCACGTCTTTATTGTCGTCTAAGTGTGACAGCAAGCGACGAAACACAGCGGCATCGAGTTTGTCTTGCTCTTCCTGTGAGAGGTGTTGGTACTTAAATTCAGCCACGTTACTCTTTCCTTGTTTTTTGTTGTTAAAGTCAATCATGGAGAGGTGAAAAAAACGCCCATCGAAATGGGCGTTTTCTTACATCAGGTTACTATTTCTTACCTTAGGATACTATTTCTTGCCCTAGGATATTATCCTTGGATACCCACAATCAACCACGGCGCATTGTCGACGGTTAAGTCACGCTCTAGGTGCCAGATGTCTTCGATATTCTCTTCCACGCCTTCCACCGCATCACGGTAGCGACCGCTAAACTGTAGGCTCAGTTGCGCTTTTGACGCGTCGTAGTCCGCTCGCACGATTTCCGCATCCACGTACATAACGTCAGTGTGTTGATCGCCCTCTAGCTTCGCACGCTCTGCTTTTAGGTCTTCAAACAAGCTTGGTGACACATACTCTTCAATGGTCTCCAACTGGTTGTGGTTCCACGCCCCTTGCAAAATGCGGTAGTGCTCACGCGCGCCGTTGATAAAGGCCGCTTGGTCAAAACCCGGTGGTGTGTTGTACGGCACATCAGTCTGTGCGCCAAAACCGCCCGCAGAAGAGGCAGACGCTTGTTCAAAGTTGTGAACATTCGGCTGTTCGAACTTGGGTGCGCTGCCGCCAAAAGCAGGTTGCTGACGATGTTGATTCATGCTGCCCTGTTTTGCGCCCAGCATACCGCGCATAAATTTGAAGATCACAAAGGCGATCAAACCGAGAATGAGAATATCCATAAATTGGATGCCCTCGAACGCGCCACCGAAAAATGCCGCGAGCAGGCCACCAGCCAGCAGACCGCCAAGCAAGCCGCCCATTAAGCCTTTTTTGCTTGAGCTCGGTGCTTTGGTCGATTGGTCTTTACCCAGCGTATTGGTGTTTTGTTGCTGCTGCTTCGGCGCAGGGGCTGTTTTAAAGCTTTTACCGAAAGATTTACCACCACCGAACTTTTTCGCTTCGGCAACAGGCGTCATGGCGACAGAGACCATGAGTAGAGCAACTAGGGAAAACAAACGTTTCATATTTTTCCTTAGAGTTTCCATTTGAGGATGAAGTTTTCGTTATCATCGCATAATACCCAGACATCCTTGATAAAGAAACCAGAAGCTGGGTTTATGATGTATCAGAATATTGCAGCTATCCGCAAGGAAACGCCCCAATTTAGTGATTGTTTTGTTGCGGATCGAACAGGTGCTTATTAGAATATTGAACATTGTTCATTTTCATCCCCTTTTTATGGCCAGACGCAACGACCACACTCGCGAAGAGCTGATCGCACTCACCTTAGACACGGTAAAAGAGTTCCTCACGACTCACTCTCATCATGAGCTGAGCCTGCGTAAGCTGGCGAACAAAATCGGCTATGTTCCGAGCACCTTGGTGAATGTGTTTGGCAACTACAACCTGCTGCTCTTACACGCGGTCGCTCAAACACTGGACGAACTCGCGCTTGAGTCAAAAAAGGTCGTTGAACGTTGTAACCACAGCACCAAAGCCTTATATGAGCTTGCCTATTGCTACCATGACTTTGCGGCGCGCCACCCTTACCGTTGGCAGCTCATTTTTGAGCACAATATGAACGGGGAAGAGCTGCCCGAATGGCAAGCACAGCGCATTGACGGTATGACCAGCATGCTGGAACATCTGCTGAAAGCCGTTGCCCCTCATCGCTCAGATCAAGAGGTGGTGAAAGCCAGTCGCGTTTTGTGGGCGGGCGTTCACGGCATTACCTTACTCAGTGTCGATGATAAGTTTTTTGCTGATGAGCCGATTGAGGGCAAAGTGCTTATCGAAAATTTACTTTCGAGCTATCTTAAAAGCTGGTAATCAATAAAAGGCCCCTTCATGTCAGAGCCCCAGACCTCGCTTCTTCGACAGCAGCGCTTTCTACCCTATTTTATTACTCAGTTTTTTGGCGCGTTTAACGACAACATTTTCAAGAATGTTTTGCTGCTGTTTGTCGCGTTCGCGGGCGCAAACGCGCTCCCCATCTCTAGCAACTTATTTATCAACCTCGCTGCAGGCCTATTCATCTTGCCTTTCTTTTTATTCTCGGCATCGGCGGGAGTATTGGCGGACAAATACGAAAAAGCGGGCTTCATTCGTAAAGTCAAATTGGCCGAAATTGCCATTATGTGCCTTGGCGCTGTCGGTTTTATTACCGAAAGCTATGTTATTTTGCTCTTGTTACTGTTTTTGATGGGTACCCAATCGGCGTTTTTCGGACCGATAAAATACGCCCTATTACCTTCTCAGCTTAAACAACATGAACTGGTGAACGGCAATGCCTTGGTCGAAACCGGCACCTTTCTTGCGATTTTGCTCGGCACACTGGGCGCTGGTGTCATTGCCTCCGCAGAGAACGCCAAATACGTTGCGGCGGTTGCAGTCGTGGTGTTTGCGATTGCGGGTTATCTCGCGAGCCGATCAATTCCGGTTGCCCCAGCCAATGATCCAAACCTGACCTTTCGTTGGCAGCCTATCCAACAGACACGCCGCACGCTGGCGATCGCCAAGCGCGACAGAACCGTCTTTCAAACCCTAATGGCGATCAGTTGGTTCTGGTTTTTAGGCGCCGCCTACCTGACTCAGTTCCCAAATTTCACCAAACTGCACTTAAGTGGCAATGAAGCCGCGGTCTCCTTCCTGCTCGCGCTGTTTTCAATCGGCATTGCGGTTGGCTCCATGGCTTGTGACAAGCTATCGAAAAATCGCATCGATATTGGCATCGTGCCACTTGGCAGTGCCGGGATTACCCTGTTTGGTCTACTAATGGCGCTCGCTGTCCCTAAGCAATTGCCCGAATTTTCTACGTTCCACGCGTTTATTAGCCACTCAGCACTGTGGCCAGTGTTTGTTTATCTTCTACTGCTAGGCGCCTCTGGCGGTCTTTTTATCGTGCCTTTGTATGCGTTAATGCAGCAGCGCTCGAAAGAGAATGAGCGCGCGCAGGTCGTTGCGGCGCTCAATATTTACAACTCACTCTTTATGGTAGGCAGCGCTGTGATGGGCATTGTGTGCCTGAGCTTACTCAACCTCACCATAGTGCAGCTGTTTATTCTGCTGTCGGTGTTGAATGCCTTGGTCGCGCTCTATCTCTTCCTGCAAGTGCCGATTTTTGCGGTGCGCTTTTTGGTTTGGGTGTTGACGCACAGCGCCTATCGCGTCAAACACAAGAACTTACACCACCTGCCCGAACAGGGCGGCGCACTGATTGTCTGTAACCATGTCAGTTATATGGATGCGCTGCTACTGAGCGCGGTGTGTCCGCGTTTGATTCGTTTTGTAATGCATGAGGAGTACGCCCATCTTCCTCCGCTAAAACGCTTTTTAAAGCGGGCGGGCGTGATTCCGATTTGCGCGCAAAACCGAGGCTCTATCCGCCGTGCGTTCAGCGAAGTGGAACAATCGCTGGCAGAGGGACACATCGTCTGTATTTTCCCTGAGGGCACACTGACGCCTGATGGCGAAATCGGCCCGTTTATGCGCGGTATGGACATCATTCTTAAACGCAGCCCTGTCCCTGTGATTCCCGTCGCTCTGAAAGGCATGTGGGGCAGCTACTTTAGTCGCGTGAAAGGCAGTGCCTGCAAAGGCTTGCCGAGTCGATTCTGGTCGAGAATTGAAATCGAAGCCGGAGAGCCGGTGGCACCGCAAGAGGCATCCGCCGAAGGGATGAAGCAACGCGTGCTCGAACTGCGCGGCGATTGGCGATAATCACCCCGCACACGACTTGATACAGGCGCTCACTGTGAAGACAAGCGTTAAGAAAAACTTAACGCTTGTTCAAATCATACTAATCTACTTAACAACAAAACTGCTTTAGACTTTCGTTATTCACTGAACACGTTTCTGTAGGCACTTAGAGCAACGATGATCCGATCCTCTTCAACTTGGCTTTTCTGGGCAGCACTGGCCCTGTGTTTAACGCCCTGGATTTCGTCACCCACCGCACTGGTGATTGGCTTTTTGATCGCTTCGATGGGCTGGGTACCGGCGTCGATCCCGCTTGCAAAAATCACCAAAAAGCTGCTCGCCTACTCCATTGTTGGCTTGGGTTTTGGTATTCAATTTCAGCAAGCCATCAGCGTCACCGCGGATGGCATCGGCCTGATTATCACGACCATCGTTGGCACCTTGCTCATCGGTGGCTGGCTAGCGAAGAAGCTTAAGCTGGACACGGTCACCGGCTATTTAATTTCATCAGGCACCGCGATTTGTGGCGGCAGCGCCATCGCCGCCGTATCACCGACGATCAATGCGAAAGATGAGCAAATTGGCTTGGCACTGGCAACCGTATTTGTGCTTAACTCGGTCGCTTTATTTGTGTTTCCGTTGATTGGGCACGCCCTCAACCTCGACCAACACACCTTCGGAACTTGGGCCGCCATCGCCATCCATGACACCTCTTCGGTGGTCGGCGCCGCTTCGGCATACGGTGAGGAAGCACTTACCACCGCAACCACGCTAAAGTTAGCGCGTGCGTTATGGATAGTGCCTGTGGCTCTGGTGAGTGCGTGGATTTTTCACAGCGATGCAAGAAAGGTCACCATTCCCTATTTCATCGTGTTCTACTGCGCCGCGATCGGAGTGAGTGATGCGCTACCGCAATTTCAGGTGCTCTATGAAGGCCTTTTCGCGCTGGCAAAACGCGCATTAGTGGTCTGTTTGTTTTTGATTGGATGTGGTATTTCGCTAGAAAAATTGAGAGCCGCAGGACCCAAGCCCTTGTTGTTTGGCATCACCTTATGGGTGTTGATTTCAAGCGGTTCACTGACTTGGCTAATGCTCAGTTAACGCGCGAACCGACGTTAGAGATCTTCTGGTTCGATCATCACTTTGTTGTCTTGCTTTCTGCGACGTGGGCTCAATCGCTGACGCTGACGAAAAACCAACACAATGACCAACAGGAAAGCCGTGAGCTCGCACAACGAGCGCATCACACCCTCGCTTTGCGTCGCGACAATAATCTGAATCACCACCGCGACGATCAAGATCGCATTCATTGCTTATTCCCATCATCATTTAAACTAGCGGTTATTATGAAAGAGAGGAATAACAAAACGAAATTCAGATTTGGTCTGTGATATTGCCAAAAGACCTAATGGGTGAAGAGAGGCGAGTGCCTAGTTTCTAGTTCCTAGAAGGAAGGGCGCCCTACTCTAGGAACTAGCCACTAGGAACTTCTTAATCTCATAACGTGAGACTTTGATGCCTGTTTGGGTCAATTCAGGGGGCATCAAATAGTAACCGATGGGCCATTTGAACTTGGCTAATAATGGTGTTAGGTGGAAATCTAGCTCGGTTTTATCGGGCAGTGCGTTGGCATCGATAACTGCGATAGGCCGCTGGCCATATTCGGCGTCCTCAACGGGCACCACAATCGCTTGACGAATCGCACTGTGGGTACAGAGCGCCGCTTCTATCTCTTCGCAGTGTACATTCTCACCGCCAGAGATAAATAAGTTGTCGGCGCGGCCAAGTATACACAGCTCATTGTCCTGCCACTGGCCTAAATCTTTACTATCAAACCCATCCCCCTGCCCCGGCACGCTAACCGTCGGGAGCGGGGTCAATTGACCTTGAAAGTAGTACCCTGACGCGAGTGTCTCACCACCAATCAAAATCCGCCCGTCGTGCACCATCACGCGGCGATGGGGTAACACCACACCGGCGCTCTCTTTGCCATCCACGCGTTTTGCTGTCACGGTCGAGGCCGCTTCCGTCAACCCATACCCCAGCCAGGTATCGATACCGCGATCCGCCGCTTGTTGACTGAGCTCTAGCGGAATATGGCTGCCACCGAGCAACACACGACTCAGCTGTAAAGGCTGTGGGCTATCGAGTAAACGTTTAAGCTGCGTCGCCACCAGCGAGGCGTGAGTCACCTGTTGAATGTCTTTCGCCAACTCACCCGTACCGATTTTGAGCTGCGCACCACTGACCAACCAACGATAGACAATCGCCATCCCAGAGACATGATAAAGCGGCAAGCTCAGTAGCCAGCAATCTTCAGGCTGAAAAGAAAAGTGCGTCAATAGACCCGTCGCTGAGGCCAAATGCTGCGCGTGTGTATGGGCGACGGCCTTAGCAGGCCCAGTCGAGCCTGAGGTAAAAATTAGCGTCGCGAGGTTATCTGGGTGGTAACTGTGAGAAAAATTCTCTTGGCGTTGTCGCTGGTTGGCAGAGAAGTCTAAGCGGAGGGTACTGCGAATATCTTGGCGAGAAGACCACTGCTTCACAGCGTTGGATGCGGGATACAACGTAGAAAGCTTTTGCGCCCTCTCCTGCTCACTACCGGGCATGCTGATGGCGCAAATGGCCCCTAGCTCCATACACGCCAACAACACAAACAGGAGTTCCGAATTGTTTTTATCGATGCAGGTGAGCACATCACCCTGTCCCACACCTTGCTGAGCGAGAGTCGATGCTGTTTCACTGACCACATCAGACAGCTCTGCCCAAGTATAGTCTCGCTCTGGCGTGCGCAAGGCCAGTTGCAATGGGCACTGCTGCGCCCATTGTCTAACTGGTGACAACATGAAGCCTTCCATCATAGTGCTCGCCTCTCACAGCGGCGATTAACATTGCCAGATGAGACTTTGCGACGACAGAGGCGTAACCGGCAGCTCACAGCCCGGCCAAGGGACCTCAAGTTGCGCGGTAAACAATCCGACGGTATCTAAACCTGGAATCGTCTCCGGCAGCAACCAATGGGCAAGGCGCGCCAGTTGCGTCAAGCCAAGGCTTGACTCAATACTTGAGCTGATCACCGGTTTGATCCCAAGCGACATCGCTTGCTCAATCAGCGATTTACAGCGTTCAATCGAACCAATTAAAGTCGGTTTGATGATGATCGCTTTGGCGCCATTGAGATCATGCAGTGAGAAATCCTCGCTGCGCATGGCGTGTTGCAGTGTTTCATCCCAGGCAATCGCAATGCCAGTGTTGATGGCAAAGGAGAAGCTGTCCCCCGGCGCTTGACATGGCTCTTCAATAAAAGCGATACGTTGACGTAGCGACGGCGCGATTTTCTTAGCAAATTGCGCCGCTTTGTCCGCGCTCCATGCTCGGTTCGCATCAAGGCGCAGCGTCAAATCGGGAATCGACTCAAGGAATAGACTCACCAAGAGGCCATCTCGGATAGGCTCGTACAAGCCAACTTTGATTTTGGCGACTTTCTCCCCGCTCATCCCCGCCAGTTTGGGCAACAGCTCATCCGGGTCGCCCGAGCAAAGCGGCGCGGCCTGAAAACAGCCCTCTGCCGGCAAGGCGTTGTCGAGCTCCAATTGCGCCATCGATAGACCAAAGGCCACCGACGGGTGCAGCGCATCCAGCGCCAATTCTTGGCCCAGTTGCCAATATGAAAGCTGCTCGACCAATTGCGCGTAGGCCTCATCGAGACTCTCCACACTAAAACCGGGTAACGGTGCGACTTCACCACGACCAATATGACCATCACAGCAAAGCTCAATCACAAAGCCTTCCCGCACAGTCAAACGTTGCTCGCGCAGGATCACGCCACTGTCCATTGGCAGTTTGTAGCGGTACAGTTTGGCTGTTCTCATCACCAACTCCTTTACGGATTGCGTGGGAATTTATTGAAGTCAGGGCGACGCTTCTCATTGAAAGCGTTGCGACCCTCTTGGCCTTCTTCGGTCATGTAGAACATCATGGTTGCGTTACCTGCCAACTCTTGAAGACCCGCCTGACCATCACAATCCGCATTTAACGCCGCTTTTAGACAGCGCAGCGCCATTGGGCTGTGTTGCAAGGTTTCACGGCACCAGCGCACCGTCTCTTTTTCTAACTCTTCCAGAGGCACAACGGTATTCACCAGCCCCATGTCGAGCGCTTCTTGGGCGTCGTAAAAGCGGCACAAGAACCAGATTTCACGCGCTTTCTTTTGCCCAACAATTCTAGCCATGTAAGAGGCGCCCCAACCGCCATCAAAAGAGCCCACTTTGGGTCCTGTTTGACCAAATTGGGCGTTGTCTGCGGCAATCGTGAGGTCACACATCATGTGCAATACGTGGCCGCCGCCCACCGCCCAACCGGCCACCGAGGCGATCACGGGTTTTGGACAGGTGCGGATCTGGCGCTGAAAGTCCAACACGTTGAGATGGTGAGTGCCAGAATCATCTTGGTAGCCGCCGTAGTCGCCACGAATTTTTTGATCGCCGCCTGAACAGAACGCTTTTTCGCCTAGCCCAGTCAGAATGATCACCCCAACACTCTCATCGTAGCGCGCATCCGCGAGTGCATGGATCATCTCTTTGACCGTCAAAGGGCGAAACGCATTGCGCACCTGAGGTCGCGCGATGGTGATTTTAGCAATGCCATCGTCCGATTTGTGGTAGTGGATGTCTTCATATTCGGCGCTGCAATCACGCCAATGAACGGGAGCGTAGAGTTCTTCTTCTGAGATACCGACTGTTTTAGCCATGATGATTCCTGTTTTGTCTTGTAGCCCAACCGAGCGGGGCATAATGTCTAGGAGCGAGCGGCAAGCGCAATACACTGCGCGCGCACCTGCTCTGCAAAGCGTTGGGGCTGTTCAACATGAACATTGTGCCCCGCATTCTCAACGCAGCAGAGGTGGAGCCCGCTGCGCTGTGCAAGTTGTTTAAATTTCTCATCCTGCTCACCGCAGACATAGGTGATTGGCAGGGTGAGTTGGCGCAGTGCGTCTAAGCAGTCCGGCTGCTTCGCCAAAGACGTTGCTAATAGCATCTTGGCCACCGCGGGGCCTAGATTATCACTGCGCTTGGCGATAAGAGTTTGTCTTTGCGCATCCTTTAGTGAACTAAATACGCGCTGGCGATACCAATCGCTCAATACCTGCTCAATCGGCTCCTCGCTAAAGCGGCGGGCCCATTGCGCATCACTGAGCCATCGCTCGTGGCACTGTGCTTCGTCTTGCAAGCCAAAATTACCACCCTCTAGCAGTAGGGCTTGGATATTCAGCGGCGCAAAATCGCGCTTCACCGTGCCCATCATGGCAAGGCGAGCGCCAAGCGAATAACCCACTACCACTATAGGTCGCTCCAAAGAGATTTGCTCACTCTGCAATCTCGCCAACACGCTCTTGGTGATCTGTGCGCAGCAAGTCGAAAATGACTCGGTGTGGATGCCGACACTCTCACCGTGCCCCGGAAGATCGAGGCAAAGTCGATCAAACTCGCTCAGATAGCTGAGCGTCTCACGCCAATCGTCACTCGAACCAAGAAAGCCGTGAAGAAACACCAATAGCGGCGCGTCATCAGCTTGCTGAATACTGTCTTTTTTCTGAACATCATCGGCAGGGAAGAACTGACTAGAGAGCATGGATCTGACTGACACATTGACGAATATGACTCGACGCCTCACCCGCGGGCGTGACAACTTCAATAATGAGTGCGCCACTTCCCTGCTTGAGGTGCGTGGCTAAACAGTGCTGATAGACCGTCAGCGTTTTAGGCTGACAATACGCAAGGCCAAACTGAGCCGCGGCGTGTTCAAAATGAAAACCGTGCGGCATTTGATACAGAGCTTGCTTCTCCCTATCAGGGACCGGTAGCAAATCAAAAATCGCGCCGCCATCGTTGTTGGTAATTACAATCACCACCGGCGTTGGCTCATGATGGAACAGGGCAAGTGAATTCAAATCATAAAGTGCGGAGGTATCGCCAAGCAGCACCACCGTCGGCGTTTGACGCTCACGCACAACACCTGCTGCGGTGGCGATCAAGCCATCAATACCCGATGCGCCGCGGTTACTCAGTACCTCTCGCGGCGTCAACGCAGTAAACATATCCGCCAAGCGAACAATCAAACTGTTGCCAATAAAGAGCGATACTTCATCGGGCAACAATTCTAACGACATGGCCACGGAGACTTCGCTGAGAGCCCCATCCATATTGAACTGCTGCACTAGGCGGCGAGTTTGCTCACTTGCTTCTATTATGCCCTCCGCCCATCCGATTTTACGGCTTACCGCTGCGGGCATGATCGCTTGGACATTCTCAATCCAACGGCCAATATCCATCTCGTGATGATGCTGTTGCAGATGGTTCGGGTTATTGCGCGCAGGGTGAGGTGACACATAGTGATACTCAGCGCCAGAGTGGGTAACGCACTCGGCTATCCACTGCACCAAACGTTTAGAGACCAGACGCGAGCCAAACTGTAGGACGCACTCGCAAGATGCAAGCTGAGAGCGAAAACGCGAATTTTGCAGCCATAAATCGTAGTGTGCCCAAGGCGAACTGACGCCTGACTGCGGATCGCAAAACACCGGCCAACCTAATGTGTCGGCTAAGTGTTTGGCTTGTTTGGCTTCCTGTAATTCCACACTCCCCACCACCACCACGCCTTTCTTGCCCGCCAGATTAGGAACATGGCAAGGCTCACTGTGCTGAGCAGCACTTTTTTGCGAATAAGGTGTGGATGATAGCGTCCACTTAGCCAGCTCAGGGCATAAGGTATCGAGACTTTGTGCCAAGACAGGCTCATCCTCAACGCTGAGATAGAGAGGCTCAGGAAACGGGCAGTTAATGTGCACCGCACCGCCCTCGCGCTGCTGGCTTGCCATCAGGTTATCAACCGATGTCAGCAGCCAAGGATACACCTCTCGACCCGCAGGGATAGGCAGATTTAAGCTGTTAGTGACATGGGTTGAGAACAATCCTATTTGATTGATCGCTTGGTTCGCGCCGCAATCCACCAGCGACGGGGGACGATCAGCACTGAGCACCACTAAAGGCTCGCCGGTTAACTTGGCCTCAGCAACCGCAGGCAATAGGTTGACCACCGCCGTCCCAGAGGTGACGACAATAGCGACTGGTTGTTGACTGGCTTTGGCCAGCCCTAAAGCGAGAAAGCCTAAACCTCGCTCATCAAAATGGGTGTGCAGGGTAAAATGCGCATTGGCATGGGCTTCTAGGGTCAACGGCGTTGAACGCGAGCCAGGCGCGACACAGACGTGACGCACGCCAAATCGAGATAATTCTTCCAGTAAAAGACGCGACCAAAGACGATTTGTCACCGCTTGTGTATGGGTTTGTGGGGGCATTTACGAAGCCACTCCTAATGATGAGCGTTGACAAAAAGGCGGTGATTGATGGCCAAACAGTGACAGTAGCGTCGACATTTTTTTGTCCAGCTCCTGCCACTCATGCTCAGCCACAGAGCCGGGCACAATCCCTGCCCCGGCAAAGAGCTGCACTGTCTCCCCCATGACCAAAGCGCTACGGATCGCCACGCAAAACTCGGCACGTTGATGGCTAATAAAGCCCATGGAACCTGCGTACCAACCGCGCGCAAACGGCTCGTGTTGGCGAATAAAATCGATCGACGCCTGACGCGGCAAACCCGCGACCGCCGCCGTTGGCTGCAAAGCGCCAAGCAACTGCACACCGTTAATACCAGAGTGTAGCGTGGCGTGAATGGTGCGCTTAAGGTGCTGCACTTTTCTAAGCCGAACCAAACGCGCCTCTTGCTCCACCTCAACATGGGAAGAAAACGGCGCAAGGCTTTGCACTATGTCATCCACCACGTACTGGTTTTCGTTGAGATTCTTGCTGTCATTAGCCAGCCAATTGGCGAGCGCCATATCTTGCGTCGCACTTTGCCCACGACCAATCGTGCCAGCTAAGGCTTCGGTGTGAAGCTCATTCTCTTGGCGGGCATAGAGCCGCTCTGGTGTTGACCCTACAAAGCTGTGTTTGCTGTCTAGCGCCAACATAAAATGGAAGCTATGGTGATTTTGCTCATGGCTGGATTTAAGCAGTTGCGCGGCGCTGATCGCGTGGTCTAGCGCCACATCGGTGCGCCTTGCGAGCACCACTTTTTTAAACTGATCGTTGTCGATACCGTGCAACACTTTGTCGACCAAATCATGCCACTGCGGCTGCTCTGGGCTATGGGTCATGCTCTGAACGTTGGCACTTAAAGGCTTAAGCTTGGCCACCTCGCAACGCAATTTGGTTAGCGCCATCAAGGTGCGCGATTTATCTGGGTTAAGGTTGACCGCCAAAGACCATTGATCATCAAGACGAATCAACTCCACTTGAGGTAAAAAGAAAAACGACGGCATACAACGGCGATTTTTTTCATCATCACCATCAAACGCTCGCCCTCCCCACACGCGCTGATCTGCCGATAAAATTGCGTAAGCGGGAGCCGGGTCAACGAAAGTATGCCACTGACCGAGCGCCACCACCTCTTCACGAGTATCGCGGGATTGCCAGTAAAATTTAGGGAAAAGTGGCTGAGCATCCAGCCAATCGATCATTGAACATTCTGGTTTGTCTTCAAGAGCTTGAACCAGACGGGCGGTGCCATCTTCTGCTTGCTTGACGCGTTCTATCAGTTCAGTGACTGCTTGATGGAAATGGGACAAATCAGCCTCGTATGCAAAGAGATCATTATTCAATTTTATACCGCTACTCTATTTATTGACCCTACTCAAATCAAGGATGCAAGCAATGTTTTGCGAATTCCTGTGATAATACGCGTGCTACAAGCTCACTAAATAGCCGCAATCATTCAGATTTTTATTCTAAATAACGTTGAATTGAGTTACTTTAATAAAGAAATTCAATTATTTTTAGGTTGCTGCCAATGCAAAATATCGGGATGTCGTCAAAACTCGACAATGTCTGCTATGACATTAGGGGTCCTGTACTGAAACATGCTAAGCGCATGGAGGAAGAAGGACACAAAATACTAAAGCTCAATATCGGCAACCCCGCCCCATTTGGCTTCGACGCCCCTGACGAAATCTTGGTCGATGTGATTCGTAACCTCCCAACATCACAAGGTTATTGCGATTCCAAAGGCATTTACTCGGCCCGTAAAGCGGTCGTGCAACATTACCAACGTAAAGGTATTCGCTCGCTTGATGTGGAAGACGTCTACATCGGTAACGGCGTGTCGGAACTGATCGTGATGGCGATGCAAGCGCTACTCAACAACGGCGAAGAGATGCTGGTGCCAGCACCGGACTACCCACTATGGACCGCGTCAGTCGCACTGTCAGGTGGTAAAGCGGTGCACTATCTGTGTGACGAGCAAGCCGATTGGTACCCCGATCTGGATGACATCAAGAAGAAGATCACGCCCAAAACCCGCGGGATTGTTTTGATCAACCCAAACAACCCAACCGGCGCGGTCTACAGCCGTGATTTCCTATTGGAAGTGATTGAAATTGCGCGCCAACACAAGTTGATCATCTTCGCCGATGAGATTTACGACAAAGTACTCTACGATGGCGCGACGCACACCTCCGTTGCGACCTTAACCGACGATGTGCTGGTGATGACCTTCAATGGCCTCTCCAAAGCCTACCGTGTGTGTGGTTTCCGTGGCGGCTGGATGTTTATGACCGGGCCAAAACACCTTGCTCAAGGCTACATCAACGGCCTGGACATGCTGGCGTCGATGCGTTTGTGTGCCAACGTGCCTATGCAGCATGCAATTCAAACCGCGCTCGGTGGCTATCAAAGTATCAATGAGTTGATCTTACCGGGTGGTCGATTGCTGGAGCAGCGCGACCGCGCTTGGGAGCTGATCAACCAAATCCCTGGCGTCTCTTGCGTCAAACCTAAGGGGGCGATGTACCTGTTCCCTAAAATTGATACCAAGATGTACAAGATCAAAGATGACCAAAAAATGGTGTTGGATTTTCTGATCCAAGAGAAGGTGCTACTGGTACAAGGCACTGGCTTCAACTGGCCCAAACCGGATCACTTCCGCATCGTGACATTGCCCCATGTTGAAGACTTGGAACTGGCCATTGGCCGCTTTGAGAAATTCCTCTCCGGGTACAGCCAGTAACGCGTCTCGGCGACATGGTGTAATCAGCGATTCGGCAATAGTAATCGCCGCCGAATTTTCTTATGCTAAGGACACGACCTCGTGTCCTTTTTTCATTTCTAGGAGGTAGAGAAATGTCATCCAATCAACCCCAAGAAAGCCACTTTTTTGCCCATTTGGCCCGTATGAAACTCATTCAGCGCTGGCCGCTCATGCGCTCTGTGTCGACTGAAAACATCTCCGAGCACAGCTTGCAAGTCGCCTTTGTCGCCCACGCGCTGGCGCTTATCAAAAACAAGAAGTTTGGCGGCCAAGTCAACGCAGAACGTGTCGCGCTGCTCGGCATGTATCACGACACCAGTGAAGTATTGACGGGCGATTTACCGACTCCAGTGAAATACTACAACCCTGAGATCGCCAAAGAGTACAAAAAAATCGAAGCGGCGGCCGAGAAGAAGTTGCTCTCCATGCTGCCGGAAGAGTTCCAAGAAGACTTTGCGCCTTATTTAATTTCTCATCAAGCGCACAGTGACGATGCTGCCATCGTTAAGCAAGCCGACACCATCTGTGCCTATCTCAAATGCTTGGAAGAGCTCAGTGCGGGCAACCATGAATACGCCTTGGCCAAAAAGCGCCTCGATGTGACGCTAAAAGAGCGCCATACCCCCGAAATGGAGTACTTCCTCAACACCTTCGCCCCGAGTTTTGAGCTCTCTCTCGATGAGATAAGTTAACTGGTAAGCTAGTACTTTCTGTCTACACTTAATCAAAAAGCCCTAAGACGAGGTGTGTAGTGCAGGACGGTATCTCTAATGATAAAAAACTGCTGATGTTCATTCAGTATGTGCCGCTTACCTTAATGGTCACATTTGCGATTGTCATTGTGGCCTTAATCGTCAACGAAAATCGCTTTGCGCTCGAAAAAGACGTCAACTCCCTGCGCGACAACTTCTACACCACACAGCGCAAAAGCATCCAAAATCGCGTGACCAATATTGTCGATCAGATTGAGTTTGAGAAAAAACGCACCGAAGATCTGCTTCGCCAAGACATTAAACAGCGCGTTGAAGAAGCCCTCGCCATTGCACAAAACTTATATCGCCAGTATGAAGGCCAACCCGAAGAGACCATCAAAAAGGCGATCACCGAAGCGCTCAGACCCATTCGATTCAATCAAGGACGCGGGTATTTCTTTGTCTATCAGCTCGATGGTACCAATGTCATGCATCCGATTCTTCCCCAGTTAGAAGGAACGGACATGTGGGATCTTCAAGATGTCAATGGTTCGTACCTCACTCGAGACCTCTCCCGAATGGTCAGCAATCAACAGCGTGTCTACCACCGTTGGCACTGGAACAAACCCAATGCTTTGGATCAAAAGTTCGACAAAATTGGCTATGTAGCGCTGTTTGAGCCCTACGATTGGTTTATTGGTACCGGTGAGTACGTGGTGGATGTCGAGCAAGACATCAAACAACGTTTGATTGAACGCATCTCAGATTATCGCTACGGCAACAACGACTACATTTTCATCATGGACAGCAAAGGGGCGATGCTCTCTCACCCCAACAAAGCGCTGCTCGGTGTTGAACGCTTAGACGCTACCGATAAAACCGGCTTTCAGTACATTCAAGCCATTGTCGATACCGCCCACCAAGGCAGTGGTTTTGTCCGTTACCACTCAAGCCAAACACCGCTCGGCAGTGAAGATTCCTACAAGCTCAGCTATGTCACCTACCTGCCCGACTGGGATTGGATTGTCGGGACAGGCGTTTACCTCAAGCCCGTCGAAGATTTTCTCATGGATCGCGAGCAACAGATCACACAGAGCAATCAGCGAGAGCTCAATCAGGTCTTGCTGGCGAGCATTCTGGTCTGTGGCATTTTAGGTTTGCTCTCTTGGGTGGTCGGTAAACGTGTTGGGCTACGTTATCGCATCATGCAAAAGCAGATTTCGCGTGACTTTACCCAGTTGCAAGAGGCCAAAAGTGAGCTGCAACATCAAGCCCTGCACGACAGTTTAACCGAGTTGCCCAACCGCACCTTCTTGATTGAGTTTATTCAAGAGGCGATTCGCAATGCCAATCAAGAGACACCGCTCACGGCGATCATGTTTGTCGACATTGATGACTTTAAAAAGGTCAACGACGCCTTTGGCCACTCTGTGGGCGATAAACTGCTGACCTATGTCGGCCATCAGTTTACCGATATGCTCAATGATCACTCACTGGTGGCGCGCTTTGGCGGCGATGAATTTGTTTTCTGCTTCCCACAACTGGGCTCAGTGCTCGATGCTGAAGAGATCGCCCATCAAATCCGCGATATTTTTAAACAAGAAATGGTGGTGGATGGCAAAGTGATCTCCACCAGTTGTAGTATCGGTGTCGCTATCTATCCGCAAGATGGCTTAAATCCGGAAGAGCTTATCACTCGCGCCGACACAGCGCTCTATACCTCAAAAGCCCGCCGTAAAGGGCGCGTATTGTTCTTTGATGAGTCAATTAACAAGCGTGTCCAGTACGAGCTGACTCTAGAAAAAGAGCTGAGAAATGCCATCAGGAATAATGAGCTCTATATGGTGTTCCAACCGCAGATCAACCTGCAATCTGGCCAGTTTGAATCGGTAGAGGCGCTGCTGCGTTGGCATAACCCTGAGCTTGGGCATGTGTCACCGATTGAGCTGATACGTAAAGCAGAAGAGATCGGTCTTATCCATCAAATTGGCGAGTTTGTCATTCGCCATGCGTGTCAGCACATCATTGCGCACTTCCCCAATGGGCAGGATGCTCTGGGTCTTTCCATTAACATTTCGCCGAGCCAATTGATGGCGAAAAACTTCCTCGATCAGCTTACTCGTATTATTGATGAACAGCGGATCGACCGCAGCCGCATCACGGTTGAAATTACCGAGAACGTCCTGATTGATGACTTAGAAATGGTCACCCCAATCCTTAATCAAGTCAGAGAGAGCGGTTTTGCAGTCTCGTTGGATGACTTTGGGACTGGATTCTCGTCTCTGAGCTACCTCTGTAATCTACCGATTAACGAGATCAAGATTGACCGCAGCTTCGTCGATAAAATGCTGGTCAACAAACAGAGTGATGCGCTGGTCAAAGCGATCATCGCCATCGGCAAAGCGCATAAGATGAAAGTGGTCGCCGAAGGGATAGAAACGCAAGAGCAAAGCCAGCAGTTGATCGAGTACGACTGCAATTTAGGTCAGGGGTATTTCTATGCAAAACCCCTGTCTATTGAGGATTTGATAAAGCAGATTGGCAATCCATCGTAAGCTAGGCATACTCGAGGTTTAAACACGTAACGTTCGAAAGGTGATGTGCTGATGGATTTCAACTTGGACCCGGCGTGGCTGATGCGCCATGACGATGAACATAAAATTCGCCGTGACGATCATCGCAGCCCATACCAGCGCGATCGAGCAAGAATCCTCCACTCTGCGGCGTTTCGGCGTTTACAGGCCAAAACCCAAGTGCATGGCACCAGCTTTGATGATTTTCACCGCACCCGTCTCACCCATTCGCTTGAAGCCGCTCAGCTCGGCACCGGTATTGTCGCGCAAATCAAAAAGAAGCAGCCCGAGTTTCGTGACCTACTGCCTAGCGATAGCTTAATTGATTCGTTATGTTTGGCGCACGATATTGGCCACCCGCCTTATGGGCACGGCGGCGAAGTCGCCCTGAACTACATGATGCGCGACCACGGCGGTTTTGAAGGCAACGCGCAAACTTTTCGTATTGTTACCCAGCTTGAGCCCTACACCGAGCATTTTGGTATGAACCTTGCTAGGCGCACTCTGCTTGGGTTGATGAAATACCCAGCGCCGCTCAGCCAAACTTGCTCCGCCGACACGCCACCGCCGGTCTCTCATCAACGGCGATTAAAAGCCAAAGAGTGGTCTCCTGCCAAAGGGTATTACGATTGTGACCAAGTCACCTTTGATTGGATGCTGCAGCCGCTCTCTCAAGCGGACAAAACGCGCTTTAGCGAACTGCGTGAAGCGTCAAGCGGCCAAGGGCACCACAAAACGCGCTTTAAGTCGCTCGATTGCTCCATTATGGAATTGGCCGATGATATTGCCTACGGCGTACACGATCTGGAAGATGCCATAGTGCTTGGTCTGGTCACCCGTCATCAATGGATAGAGGGCGCGGCGAGCCAGTTGTCGGAGTGCGGTGAGAGCTGGTTTGAGCAGCACATCGACTCCATCACTGAAATGCTGTTTGCCGGCACGCACTTTCAGCGCAAAGATGCCATTGGCGGTATGGTCAACGCCCTGCTGACCAGCGTCTCTATCAAGCCGGTGGATGCGCCATTCGATTGTGACTTGTTGGCTTTCAATGCCTTTTTGGAGCCACAAATGGCGCTTGCACTGGATATTCTCAAGCGCTTTGTCAGCGACTATGTGATTCAAGTGCCCCACGTTCAGGTGGTCGAATATAAAGGCCAGCAGATCATTATGGATATCTTTGAAGCGCTGAGCGCCGATCCAGAGCGATTGCTGCCTATCGAAGTGCGCCAACAGTGGACACAGAGCAAAGACGGCTATCGCGTGATAGCCGACTACATCTCCTCAATGACCGATGGCCACGCTCAGCGCCTGCACCAACAGCTGTTTTCGTCACATTAACGCGATTAGCTACGCTCGGACTGCCCAGCTTCCATATAGTCACTAAGCTGGGCATTCAGGCGCGCTTTTTCTTGCTGTGAAATGAAACTGGCTTCAATCGCATTGCGAGTGAACATGGCCAGTTCATCGCGGCTCAGTGCGTGGCTGGCGGCAACCGCAAGAAAGTTATCGCTCATGTAACCGCCAAAGTAACTGGGATCGTCAGAGTTGATCGTTACACAAAGCCCTTGGCGCAATAGGTCCACAATGTTGTGCTGCGCCATCTCATCAAATACCTTTAACTTGATGTTTGATAGCGGGCAGACCGTCAACGGCACGCGCGATTGTGCAAGGGAGGCGACTAAGCTTGGATCGTCACTGCAACGCACTCCATGATCGATTCGCGCCACATGCAGCTTATCTAAACTGTTGGTGATGTTAGCCACAGGCCCCTCTTCGCCCGCGTGTGCCACGGTCAAAAAGCCCGCCTCACGCGCCTTGGCAAACACGCGTTCAAACTTTTCTGGCGGATGGCCAAGTTCTGAGGAGTCTAGCCCTACGCCAACGATCTTCTCTTTAAACGGCATCGCTTCTTCAAGCGTGTCCATCGCGCTCTCTTCATCCAAATGACGAAGAAAGCACATAATCACTTGGCTAGTAATGCCGAGCTTGTGCTGGCCGTCATCCAAAGCGCGCGTGATGCCGTTGATCACGGTAGAGAAGGCAATACCCCTCGCGGTGTGCGTTTGCGGGTCAAAAAAGATCTCAGTGTGCAGCACATTATCTTGCTCACAGCGCAGCAAGTAAGCCCACGTCAAATCGTAGAAATCTTGCTCTTCAATCAGCACATTGGCGCCTTGGTAGTAGATGTCTAAAAACGATTGAAGATTGGTAAACTGGTAGGCTTGCTTGACCGCCTCAGGCGTCGCAAAGGGCAGATCTATCTGATTGCGCTTGGCCAGCTCAAACATCATCTCGGGCTCTAAGGTGCCTTCAATGTGCAGGTGGAGTTCAACTTTGGGTAGGTTTTGAATAAAAGCAGTATGATTCACGTTTGTCGCCTCTTAATGACACTTTCACAACAAACGCTTTTCCCTTGACGAATTTCAGACATACAAAGAGAAAAGCGACTTGCACTTATCTCTTCGTAATCTGGAATTTACGGCTCCAGGTAGAGACTCCCACACCATATCAGTGGGATTATACGAAGCACCGCAGCGCCAATGATGGCCTTACGGTGAAAACGATTGCGTTAAGCATATACCTAGACAGAAGACTTTGCCAACCTTTGCTGCGTGGCAACACCTAGCCTTGGTAGTTTTTCTCAAACACACCTGGCGGCATTTGCGCAATCTGAAAATCGATCATCTTCTCAAACGCATTAATAAGTGGGGTGAAATCCTGCTGAGGCTCAAGTAGACGCAAGATGTGATAGCCTGCCTCCACCGTCGATAAACTGTTGGCGCTGGGCGATTTACGAATGCGGTAGTTGCCCACCAGATCTGTGGGGAGCGCGACTTTAGGAAAAGCGTGTAAATTGGTCGAGAGTTGCCACATTTTATAGGCTTTCTTCCATGTGCCATCCAATAGGATCACGCGCAGACGTACCTTGGGCTCAGCTTGCTGGAGGCGCGTTCTCACTTGCTCATAGCTCTGCGCACCTTCACCGGGAAACAGTACCCAATGCTCGACGTTGGATTCACTAAGCAGGGTGTTGAACGCCTCATGCTCACTGAAATCTTCCCCGACGTAACAGCGACTATTGGAGAGCGAGAGCGTCAAGATGCGCGCGGTGCCCATTGGTCGGTGGGTTTCCGCTTTATGTTGGAGTATGATGAGTTCCACATGAGAGGATAGCGGCACTATCCATTGGCATAGACACGCTTTGAGTGATTTCCCACATTGAGTACAGTACCGAAACGTCATTTCCGCTTAATTATCCTATTGGGGCTCATTAGCCTTGTGTGTGCCGTGTTACAAACTGAACCCGCCGCGACTTGGAGCGCTTGGCACCAGGTCGATATCCTACAAGGTCAGTGGTGGCGGATCGTAACAGGAAACTTTACCCATACCAACCTTGCCCACCTTGTGATGAACCTCGCAGGTCTGTGGGTGATTTGCTATCTATTCCGCCCTCGCCCCTTTGACCTTATTTTAGCCCTTTTTCTCTGTAGCCTTGGCGTCGGTTTACTTAACTTAACGACGACGATGCAAGGCTATGTTGGCCTCTCTGGCGTTTTACATGGACTGTTTGGCTACTTCGCCTTACGTGAATACTTGCCAAGCAAGAGCCATTTACCAAGGCGAAAAAGTAGCGGGCTGCTTGTGCTTGGCTTGCTGGCAAAAATTGCTTGGGAGCAAAGCATGGGCGCGCCAGAATCCACCAGCGCTCTGATTGAAGCTCCTGTCGCCATTGATGCGCATCTCTTTGGCGCGGGTACCGGCTTGCTGTTAGCGCTTGTCATGCACTTGCTCACGCAACAAAACAAAGACGCGATCACGCTAAAATAAGTCAAGCTCAAATCAGCCACGGCCGAATCCGCCGTCTTACACTCCCCTTCTTGATGCCCGGCCTTTATATCCTTTGTCTCAATAATTTTATTGATGTTCAGCGACAAAGGGCGCAGAATGGCCCACTTTTTCGCCCCCCGCATACACGCTGGGGCGTGGTTACATCACAACAGAGAACAACGTATGGGTTTTACCGATTTAGGTCTTTCTGCTCCGCTGCTTAAAGCCATTGATGAACAAGGCTACCGTGAGCCATCACCAATCCAGCAACAAGCCATTCCAGCGGTGCTTGCTGGTCAAGATGTCATGGCCGCAGCGCAGACAGGCACAGGTAAAACCGCAGGCTTTACACTGCCAATTCTAGAGCGCCTCGATAACGGCACGCGCGTCAAAGGCAATCACATTCGTGCGCTCGTCCTTACACCGACTCGTGAGTTGGCGGCGCAAGTGCAAGAAAACGTCTTCAAGTACAGCCGTTACCAACGCCTAACCTCGGGTGTGGTATTTGGCGGCGTCAAAATCAACCCGCAGATGATGAAGCTGCGCAAAGGGTTGGACGTATTGGTCGCCACGCCGGGTCGCTTGCTCGATCTTTACCAACAGAACGCGGTGAAATTTGATCAACTGGAAGTGCTGGTTCTTGATGAAGCAGACCGCATGCTGGATATGGGCTTTATTCGCGATATCCGCAAGATTTTGGCTCTGCTACCTGAAAAACGCCAGAACCTGCTCTTCTCAGCGACGTTCTCAGCGGAGATTCGTGACTTAGCAAAAGGCTTGGTGAACAACCCTGTTGAAGTGTCTGTCGCGCCTGCTAACTCAACCGCAACCACCATCGAGCAGTGCATCTACCCGGCCGACAAGCGCAAGAAAGCGCCGATGTTGGTTAAACTGATTCAAGATGGCGACTGGAAGCAAGTTCTGGTGTTCTGCCGCACCAAACACGGTGCTAACCGCTTAGCGTATTACCTCAATGATCAAGGGATCACCGCAGCGCCGATTCACGGCAATAAAAGTCAAAGTGCGCGCACCAAAGCACTAGCGGATTTTAAATCTGGCGACGTTCGCGTCCTAGTGGCCACCGACATTGCGGCGCGCGGCATCGACATCCCACAGCTGCCTCAAGTGGTGAACTTTGAACTGCCGAATGTGGCCGAAGATTATGTTCACCGTATTGGCCGTACAGGTCGAGCTGGCGAAGTGGGCCGTGCCATCTCTTTGGTGGAAGCGGCAGAAGCGAGCGAGCTATTTGCCATCGAGCGATTAATTCAACAGCTGTTGCCACGCCTTGCCTTAGAAGGCTATGCGCCAGTGAACGTGCTGCCAGAATCCAAACTCGACACACGCCCGATTAAGCCAAAGAAACCGAAAAAGCCGAAGAAACCGAAAACGGAACACACCGACGGACAACGCTCAGCAGACAACGCACGTGGCCACAAACCGGCCAGCAAAAACAAGCGTCACTTCGGCCCAAAATCGGCGAACGGTGAAAACCGTGGTGGTAAACCTGCGGGAAAAAGCGGCAACGGTGCAAGAAAGCCAAACCGTTCAGGTAACCGTCCAAACAAGCCATCCAACACACAAAAAGCGCAATAAACCGGCGTGAAACAGATGACGCCGATGTGAAACGGGTACTCAGCTCACATCGGCGCTCGGTAGATAGACAATCTCACGCGGTAAGCCAGATTCTAAATCGCTGGCAGGGTTTGGTACGCTCACCCACTCTTCTGGTCGCTTCGCAATACACATCAGAACAAACGCATCGAGAATGTCATCTTTCTCCGCCACTTTACGCGGCACGCTCGCCAGCGCTGAGTTGAGCACCGCTATCCAATCAGGGGCAATGTGATTTAGCAGCGCTAACCGCTCTTGATGCCCCTCAACACACTTTTTATTCCACGCCATCGGTTGACCAGATAGCCCCGCAAAGGCCAGCTCGGGATGCGCTTCACGTACAGACAGTGACGCACTGCGCCGAGATCGAACAAAAGCATCCAATTCACGCATTTTAGGAACAATGCCCCAGGTTTGTTTCGAGAACTTTTTGCCCAACCGCGCCACATTTTGCTCGCAGGCGCGCTCGTAACTCTCACTATAGACCGCCTCACGACAAGGTACGGAAAACACCGACGCACGGCGCCCTTTGAGCAACGCCCTCGCGGCCTTATCGCATAACCTATCTGGCTGATCTGGGGTGCTAAAACCGATTGGCATATCCACCAGCCACACTCCAGTTTCCCCAATCTGCACCGCCAGCGCGTCCAAACTTTCTTCAATCACGATTTTAGGCCGTGCATTTTCTGTCACTACCCAAGCCAACCAGCCTGCTTTGCAGCCATCAATTCCGGTGTAAGTCATGGTGGTTACCACTCAGAGACAAGTAAACGGCTTTTTACCCCTCGCACTTGAAGCCCCATCGCTTCAAATACCGCCTCAAAGTCGGTACACGCGGCGGGTAAATTGGGTAGCGATAATGCGGCTTCAGTGAAAAAACGGCGCTGACGATGTGCATCATTTCCCCACGCAACGTTCCACCAATCCAGGATTCGCACTCTCGAGTCATGCAGGCGTTTAACTGTTGGCAGTCGGTCACTTTTTTTCAGGTTTTCCGCTGATGTCGTCGGCAATAAGTTCCACTTATCATTATTTGGCCAGTACGCAAAAGGCAAGCAATGATCAACGTGATACGCATCTGCGAGCGGCTTACCGCTCCACACACTGACAATCTCCGTCCCTTGACCTTTGAGCTCCTCAACTCTTTGTCGTACATCACGCGTGTCATGCGCAGCATCAATCCAGACCAAACAATTATGGTAGGTATGTAGCGCTATATCACGCTGGCGATTTAACTCGAATCGCTGCATCTCTTTAACCCATTGGTTGACGACTAAAGGCTCAATCCATGAGTGATACAAGCGAAAGCACTCCCACAAACTCTCATCAAGCACAAACTCACCGTAACTTGCGAAAAACGCGCCATCCAATACCACTGAGTCTTGACGCTTGCGACGAGAGGAAGGTGAACATAACTCAAACAAGCGATTGTCTTTACTACCTTGATAAATAAAGGTTACGGGACCTGATTTGATGGTCGCCAGTGTGTGAGAGAAGAGCTTTTGGATGGCTTTGGCGTCATCCCCCATAAAGAGCGCACCAATGGCAAAATCATCCGCCGCTAGATGGTTAAGTTGGTGCCACCCATCTTCTTTTACAAAACCCAGACCTTTACTACTATTGGAGTTTTGTTGAATCCCCATGCCTTGGATATCGACATCAATGAGTCGCTTAAATTGCCTGACCCAATAAAGCGCGACTAAGCCGGCTGGTAGCGTTATCTTGCCATCGGCTCTCTCCATCACTGCGCCGGGATGAGCATCAGCAATGCGTAAAAGTGTGCGCAATAAAGCCAATTTGTAGGTGGCCGACTTACTGTCATTGATCACAATACGGCGAACGGTGTTGAGACTTCCAGAACGATCATCAGGTAGAGACAGCACAACGGTTTGCCAATGCACACCGCTGCGTTGAAGAGAATCATCGCTATCAGTGACCAACTCAATTTGTAGCGCACGTTCGTTTGCGTAGCGCTTAATTTCGTCCACCGAAACAGGAAAGCTGTGGCGCCCATCTTCGAACTCACCATGACGTAAACTGATCACAAGCTTGCCATTGGGAGCAAGAAGATATGAGAGTTTCCTAAACGCGCGCTCCCGTTTACTACTCGGTATATGCATCCATACTGCACTAACTAAGATCAGGTCAAAACGCATGCCTAGGGTGAGCGTGTTCTCTAGCCCTGGGAGTGAATCTTTCAGCCAAGTGACATTCGGGCCCGTGCTGTGTTTGCCAATATCTCGCAGCAAGTCACTCGGCTCTACAGCGATCACCTCACACCCTTGTGCACTACACCACTTTGCATCTCGCCCAGAACCGGCCCCCACATCAAGCACAGACGCGCCCGCACTCGGCCAATAAGCCCGCCAAGACTGGTGGACAGACTCAAACGACACTGAGTTGTATTGCTTCGCTAGCACATCTGCGTGCGCATCATAAAAAGAGGTGGTCTGGAACATAATAGGCGCCGATCATCATTCTGAAATCATGATATACAGCTCAATTGCATATGGCGATAAAGTCTTAGAAATGGGTTAGATTTAGTGATTTATGTCACATTAATCCAGCAAACTTTTAATCCGGCGTACCATCTCCACTTCACTCTCAATAATGTCGCTCATGCTCATCCCATCATTCACATAAACGCCATCACTTGGCCTGTCACAATATGTGTGAGAACCAAATCAGGATACATATTTTCGGCTCATTATTACCCTTACTTAGACCTAGATAATGTTTATTAACGTTTATAAAAATCGAAATTCTCTTATTTGTTAAACGGGTTTCAGGCTGATATGCGTGTTTTTATCTGAAGTTGCAAAGCCTGGTGCTAAGCACATGGATGTTAGACTGGACAGCTCATAGCGATTAGCTAGGTGCAGTGGAAACTGCGCAGCAGGTAGTACAGCTTCGGCCGAACAATCGACACGCCATTCTTGCAGACAATACCCGGCCATAGCTGCGCTGATACGTAGATTCAAAACTGGTTTGTTTTCCAAGCCGAGATCCAGCCGGATGGCCTCTGGCTGATGATGATTTGGGTGAGGAACCAAAGTTAGAACCACTTCGCTAAGCCATTCATTGTCCACAGGAAGTGGCGACGGGATAGGAACAGTATTAAATACCTGTTTGAACCTACTGAGCCTAAACATACGGAACTCACCTGAATCACCTGCTGAAAAGTCAAAGGCTCGGCAGTACCAATTACCCAAACTGTTGAAAAAGTGGGTTGGCGCTAAAAGGCGCTCACTCGTACCTGAGCTCAGCGATAAGTACTGAACAGTAACCGCAGACCTACGGCATGCAGCCGATGTGAGCCTACGTACTCGTTCCGGATCCAACACTGGTGCAATTCCTGCGGGTAAGTTGGTAGAAACAAGCGGCGACGATATGTATCGTGTTATCAGACCGGTTGAGATTAAGTCCAGGCCCGCCAGGGGATCATGCGAGAACACCGGAATATAGCCAGATTCGGCGACATAGAGCTTTTCCGAGCGCTTGTAAGTCAGATTGTGAGGCCAACGGCGGACATACTCACCAAAAGTGCGCGATGCGGTAGCCACACTGATTTGTGCAAATTCCATCAGGTCATTCCTGCTAACCTGTCCGTAGAACGCCAAGTAGAAATCAATACAGCGCAGATTTCTTTCCATGCTAGTGGACATCTAGTTCTCCATAAGTTCTTGAGATAATGACATTATAATTCAAACGATATCCATTACCAACCATTTACAGCGTCAAATGATTCGAATACCATATTCAACACCGCACTAAATTTAAGTGAATTTACCCATGAAGTGGACAATTGAAGAAGATTTAAAACTCCTGACCATTATTCGCCAACGCTTTCCGGAGTTGGTCAAGCACACCCGACTGGATGCAGGCATGGCGTTAAGCCAACAGTTGAATATCGACTTCAATTCGTCACACCGCGATGCAGCAGCGCTATTATTTCGCCTCGAGGCTGCCAAGATCCTAGCCAAGGCCAGCCGCCCAACGGGTGACGCCAACAAGCAACGCTTTCGCTGCCTGCTCGCGGATGACCTGGCGCTGTATGACTACAGTGTCACACTGCCTACGCTGAAGAGGGCGCTGAACCCTCAGACTGTGAATGCAGTACTACACTACTTTTCTGTGAGCGACCCGCATCAGCCGCTGTCCGATACGCTCGGAGAGATCTCTGCGGCCTTGTTCTTGGTGCCGGTACAGGTAGAAAAAGTTCTCATCGAGCACAACCAGCTGGTTATCAATCGCTATCGCCAGTGTGAGCGAGCCAAAGCTGCACCAGCCAGCCTTGGCCTTAGCGACCTGATCACCAAACAGACCCCGACCGCCAAGCTCGTCGACGACATCAATAAATGTCGCGCCCGAGCCTCAAAGCTGTACCATGTGCACGAGCGTGACGGCGCAGAAGTGATCTTCAGCTCCGACGGCACCGGATTCGGTAAGAGCTACGGCGTGATCCAGGGTTACGTTGAATACATCGAACGCTTCGCCGAAACCCAGGCTTCTGACTACCTGTTCCCAGAAGGTGGCTTCACCAATCTGCTGTTCATGTCGCCACAGAAGTCGCAAATCGACCTCGAACTTAGTCAAAAAAACAAAATTCTGGCCGCCGGGGGGGAGTTCATCTGTGTGCTGGCACGCAAGGACATCGCTGACCTCGACTTCGTGGACTGGGCCTCTGGCAAAAAAAACCGCAAACGCTATAACCAGTGGTACGAAGGAGCGAAGGACAGCTCTTATATCAAGTCTGCGATGCGCACTCTCAACTACCTAATGATCCAAATCGACCGTTGTGAAGAGCAGATCGAGCGACTTTCTGCCTTTGGCACGTTAGACGCGATCCAAGATAAAGAGATGGCGGAAGATCAGCTCAAGAACTACCGTAACAGCCTTCGTTCCACTATCGAGTCCGCCTGCAAGGCGTTGTTTGATGCCAGCGGCTCGGAAAATCCAATCCGTGACTACGTTGGCCGCGGCATTCAGGCTCGCCGCGAACGCCTGCACAAAACCGAACAAGCTGAGGCAGAGGGCAAGAATGCACCGAAGATGAGCGTGCACGAAGTCTACTTCGAGCTGATCAAACAAGTATTACCATTTGAGGTCTGTAAGTTCCGCCCTTCTGTACTGCTCATGACCACCAACAAGTTCGACACATCGACCTACCGTCTAGCGCCACGTCAGCGAGGTGAAGGAATGCGCTTTGAATCGGTGGGCTTCGACCTTCTAATTGGTGGCAAGGTGAAGCCGGAAAAGCCACAGATCAGCACCGTCGCTGCTGAAAGTCATGCGGTGCAGGTCAACTATCTGCGCAACGAACACTTCAAGAGCAACCCAGATTGCCCTTTCCGCAGCAACAACATTCGCTTCACCGTGGTGGTAGACGAACTGCACGAAGCCTATACCCGTCTCGAAGACAGCTGCCATGTCAAACTAGTCAAACAGGAAAACAACCTGGCGCATGTGCTCTCGGTCACCGGGCGTATCTACAACGCGGTTCTTAGTTTGGAGCGCCGGGAAAAACCTCACGAAGAGCAAACTACCTTCGAGCAGGAGAAGGTCAAGTTCATCACGGCCCTACGCGAGCTACTTACCGACAAGTGCGAGCTGTCACCAGGAACGACTCTGGGCTCAGTACTAGAAATGTTCCGTGACCAGCTGGGTGCGTTTGAAGTCAATGGTGACGCTGCAGAGCGCATCATCTCCATCACCCGCAATGTCTTCAGCTTCAATGCCAAGATGTACGTCAACGAAGAGGGGCTAAAGCGCATCCGAATGCGCAACAGCGAAGACGACATCACCCGCACGGAGCTGTATTACGAGATCGAGGGCGACACCACCGACGCAAACCCCACACTGCACGACCTGTTCCAGCTGATTTCAGCCATCTTAGCCGCCTGCGCCCAGATCACTAACCGCCACTTCAAGCGCTGGGTGAAGAACGGTGGCCAGGATAACGCTAGTAGCCAGAACACCCCTCTGGGCCAGTTTGTCGATGCCGCCAACAACGTTGCCGGTGAAGTGCGCCACATCTTCGACCGCACCACCGATGAAAACTTGCTGATTGACCACTTTTACACCTATCTGCAGCCGAAGACTGTGTTCACCATGACTCCGGTGACCGAGCTAAACTACGTGAACAAGGGGGCAGAACGCACCGTGATCCTGGCCTTCGAGATGGATCTAGTGAAAGAGTTGCCTGAAGCGATGCTGCTGCGCCTACTGACTGGCACTGAGAATAAGGTGATCGGCCTGAGTGCAACCAGTGGATTTAGCCACACCAAAAACGGTAATTTCAGCCGTCATTTTCTGCAGCGTTACGCCCACGACCTGGGCTATCGTGTGGTCGAGCGCGAGCCGTCAGACATCAGCATGCTCAAGGAGCTTCGCGAACTGCGAGCCCGTATTCGCGATGTTCACTTCAAGGTCTTTGATGCCGAGCTACCGGTACTGACCGATACTTACCAGCGCTGCGAGACCTTCCAAGCGGTGTACAACGACATCTTCAGCGCTCTGCGTGAACCACTGGAGTACGCTCTGAGCAACCCCTACAAGCAGCGCCAGCACTGCCGTGAACTTGAAGCGCTACTTCTCGCCGCCTACGAAGGCAAAAACAGCCTAATCCTGTCGCTCTCCGGCGGTTTCAAAAACGCTTTCGCTCGCGCCTACCGCCAGCATCAGACCGCATGGCGCAAGCAGTACGGTATGAGTTCCAAGTGCGACGAAAAACATGAGAAGCAACATGACCAGATCCTGACATTTACCCCGTTCCAGGGACGTCACACGATCCATTTGGTGTTCTTTGACTCACCGCTGGCCACTGTAGAGGATATCAAGCAGGAAACCTATGTCAGGGACGACAATAGCGTGCTGGTGTTCATGAGCACCTACAACAGCGCGGGTACCGGCCTCAACTACTTCGTCAAGTACCATGATGGCGACATCGAAGATGCAAATGTGCCGCGCCTGGACGTCGACTTCCAGCACCTAGTGCTGATCAACTCATCGTTCTACAGCGAGGTGATGGGCAACGGTGCCAACCTCAACACTCTGCCCAACTACGTCAGCGTGCTAAAGCACCTGGCCGATGACATCGCCGATCATAAGATGGCCGACTTTAGTGTCAACTTTGCGCAAGGAGACAACTATCGCCTGCTGATGGCCGAGCATGGCATGAGCTTGTTCAAGGTGATTGTCCAGGCGGTGGGGCGGGTCGAGCGCCGTGATACCTTGCTGAACACTAAGATCTTCCTTCCCAGCGACGTAATCCACAACGTGGCGTTCCAGTTTGCAGGATTACGCGAGGACGCCGGCAACGAAGTGGTGCTGGAGAGCATGTCCCTGCTCAACTACCGTCTCAAGAAGTTCTGTGAAGAGCTTAGCCGAAATCATTCTTTCGACAGCGCGGAGTTGCGCCGTACGTTTGAACAGTCAGTATTGAACGATGGCCGCCGAATCGACTTTGTCCACAAACGTGTCCTAAAGAGCGATTGGATGAATCGTGTGCGTTGTGGTGGCTTTGAATACCTAGATCTGTGCAACCTGTTCCGTGATCGTGACTCTTTCGCCAACCCTGAGCGCTGGCTGGAGAAGTTGCAAGCCCATCCCCAGTATGCCGTCAATCGTCAAATGCAGTCGATCCATGACAAGCTGTTCATCTCACGCCACCAGGGCAATCAGCCCATCTTGTTGTGTCACAAGCGCGGCCCTGATGGGCTGGCCCATCCTGACTACTCGGCCTTGTCCGACTTTGCCGGCGGAGCTCGTGAGTACCGCCCTGAGCTGACCATCTTCCCGCAGTACAGCAAGGACGTCGACTTCACCTCAGGAAACCTGGTGGGAGAGCTGATGCGAGAATGTGCTGACATCCAGAAAACGGCATTTGCCAAAGTGGTGCCACACCCTAAGCTGGTGCCGCTACTCAAAGGCAATGTTGGCGAATACCTGTTTGACAGGGTGTTGGCTCATTACGGGGTGCTGCCGCTCGACGACATGCAAGTCTTTGAGAGACTAGAGCCGCTGGTGTACGAATTCTTCGACCGCTTTATCGAAGTAGGTGATGATCTGGTCTGTGTTGACGTCAAGCGTTGGGCAACCAAGCTGGACGATTTGACGCGGGCGGAAGACACCCTAGAGAAAAGCGATAACAAGATCCGTCAGATCCGTGACATCGCCAGCCAAGCTGCAGACCTAGGTGGTCAAGAACAAGTGCGAGCAGCGTTGGCCGGTCGCTACCAGCGCATCAAATTTGTCTACCTGAACGCGGCCTACAGCCAAAACCCGAACAACCTGATGTGGCAAGATAATGTAGATCATACCATCCACTACCTCAATCTACTTCAGGCCGATCACAAATATTATCAGCCGCTGGATCGAGAGCGTCAACGACGTCAGGATAAGTCCAAGCTAGACACTACTCTGCACATCAACCCGATGCTGGACACCCTGCTCGGACGGTAACCTACAAATAACCGGCGGCCTGCAGGACGCCTTGAGGATAATAATGTTCCCCAACCTACAAACACTGAACGATACCCCAGTTGCTCGCACTAACCTGATCCAGCTTGAAGAAGCGCCGTTGGCCACCATTCGCCGCTTGCTAGCACCTATCTCTGATCTGTACATGATTGATTTTGGATTGCAGCGTTTCACCAAGGAGCGAAAAGAGAAGAGCCGAGACTATCACGTACGCGTTCATCGTGAGGTCAAGGTGCACCTGCGGCAAACGCTGGGGCTAGATGCCAAAGACGACGTGAAGTATGAGTTGCACCGCCTGCCGAGCGGCCAGCACGTCTATTTTTACCTGGCACCTTCCTCGGCACGACACACGCCGGCTCACCAGTCGCTATCGACGCGTATTGAACAAGTATGTCAGCAACTGACTGCTAACGAGCAGAGCCTGGCACGCTTGATCCAGGGATTGTTCGGTCTGCACTTGAAGATGATACTTCTGGAACAAGCAGCTGACCGTTTCCCATTGTGTCCCGTGTACTTCAACGCAGTGATGTACCTTAACGCCCGCCTGAGCCAGCCGGTCACCAAGAAAAGTGGTACTGGGGTGATGGAGGCTCTCGAACTTGATGTTTTTGCCTCAGAAGAACGTGAGCTCGTGTTCACCTTGTACAAGCGTAAGTTCTTGGTCGAACCCGCTGAAGAGCTGCACTTAGCTCTGAATGATGACAAGGTATGGTTCAACACCGATAGTGGTCGGGTAAAAGCCCGACGCAAGCTCGATGCCCGTGACACTAAACTGGAGTTTTTCCGCGAGCGCAGCGGCTATGGTGATTGTCAGGCCTACACCTACAACGTAGTGATGAATGCTGTGGTCGAACGTCTCATCGAACTAGAGATCCCCCATGCGCCGATCCCATTTCAGGCTACCCATGAGGTCAATCAATTTGTTACCGACCTAGATCAGGAACTGGCTAATACTCTACTGGTAGTGAACAACGGTGTAGATTTCAGCGCCACGCAAGAGGCCTACTTCTTCAACGCTCTGGCCACGCAGCTGCCTGGGTATCAGCTGTGGTCCGTAGACTCGTTGGATCAGGCGAAGAAAACCCGATTCTCCGAATTGCCGTCAAATACCTCGGTAATGGTGCTTAACCCGGTGGAAGCTGATACCAGTAACAGTATTCGCCAACTCTGTGATGGTACAGCTGAACATGGCAACTTCTTTGCAGCGTATGACACCGACCGGAAGCAATCTGGTTTACGTTGGGACACTTACACCCAGCTCAAACTAGATCGTCTGCATGGGTGGCTGCAACAAGAACCACTACACGTGGTCCTGCAAGGCATGAACATCGATAGCAAGCTGCTTCAAGCTATCGACTATATCGATGAGCTGTCCAAAGCCAACCCTGAGCAATACAGTGCCGACCTGGCAAAGCCCAGAAGCCGCTTGAAGTCTGCGGTTAACTTGGTAAATAGCAAGATCTGTCGTACCAAGACTGAACTGTGGTTCAAAGAGAGCCTGCTCACACAGTGCTATATCCAGCTGCCGAACATCGCGGCAGGGCGCTATACAGCGTTTGCAGTGCGCTCGACGGATAACGGCACCACGTTGCTTGGGCACGTCGAGTTGATGTCAGACGGAAACCAGCTGAGCGTGGCAAATACTGGGGTCACCGAGGGTGATCTGGAGTGGCTGGCTGTCGAGCATCCGGCACTGGCGAGATTGAACAAACTATATAACAATAGTTTCTACCTTTATGACCACGCTACGGATGTGCTGCTCACCACCTACAACAGTGTGCGGGTACCGCGCCTGATCGGCCCAAGCCACCTTGATGTGGTGGACTTGTACTCCTTTCAGGAGCAGGAAAAGAAGCAGTCCGAACACGACGGGGTTAAGTTCAACGACTACACCATCACACGCTCGGCCAAGGCGGAATTGAACGTGCTGCCCTACCTAATATCGCCTGGTCGCTCGATTCACGATCCGCTGACCAAGTCACAGAAGATGAAGCATCACCATATGTACCTGCAGCCACATGACTACGGACTCTATGTCTTGGTAAGCGACTCTCAACCAGCAAACCCTTCAATGGCGCGGCCCAACCTGGTAGAGAAGCTAATAATTTGGGATGCTCAGGGCGAACCTTTGGATGTGTTCAGCAATCCACTGACCGGTGTCTACCTCAACTCGTTCACACTTGATATGCTGAAGAGCGGTGACAGCAGCAAGAGTTCAATTTTTGCTAAATTAGCTCGTCTGATGGTGGAGAATTAATACGCTTAAACCCTATTCAAGGCTAAGGATATGGGACTGACGCGTATTAGCACTTTAAACAAAGTGGTCATATAGATATGTGATATTAAACTGTGTCTCGATATAGGCTAGCACTGAAATTTTAACGTATATAAAGTGGACGTATGCCTTTTCAAAGTCAGGCTAAATTAAACAAGCTAGTTTAGTGAAAACGCTATTATTATCCAAATATCCACCCGACAAGGGCAGTCATTTAGACTGACTTTTTGTATAAATCATATAGATTAAGATGATCTGAATTAATAATTAACTCGGATTATTTTTTCTAACTTGATGTATGGAATCCACTCCCCCGCCCCCGCACACTGTAAACTTAGTTCAGTGCTGAAACACATGAGGATTCCGCCATGCTTACTACCAATGTTATCGCCATCGATTTAGCCAAAAACGTTCGTCAGATCTGCTACATCAGTGTTCACGGTGAACTCCTTTTGAATAAAGCTTTAGCCGACAAAAAGCTAAAGAGTTCAAATGATCCATCGAAAGGTATAGACACCAGTTCTACTGTTAAAAAGGTACAATGCTTTGCGTGAAGGTAAGCGATGATTCGATAGCATGTGTTAGCTCCAGTGTGGGCTGCTGCTATCTTGTAGAACCTTCAGATATGAAAAAAGGCCTGATAAATCAGACCTTTTAGAATGTGGCGGTGAGTGAGAGATTCGAACTCTCGATACGTTGCCGTATACACACTTTCCAGGCGTGCTCCTTCAGCCACTCGGACAACTCACCGAATCAAATTGTGGTTGGTGTTGCTCACCAACGAGGCGCTAATTTAATGATTCTATTACCTTAGGTCAAGACCCATTCCCAAAAAAAGCCAAGTCATTGGGTTTGTTTGGCTACTTATTGGGTTAAGTGGTTAAGGTTCATGCAATTACGCGCGTTGGTAGTAACCCGGAACGCGGAACCACTTGCGGCATAGGTCGAGAAAATAGCCGTACAACACACCCATACCACATGAGATGACAGCGTTCGAGGCAACGGCCGTCATGATCTGATCGGTGGATGCCCCCACGGCCAGAAGAATGCCGGCATAGACTGGGGATTGAAACAGCACGTAAGCCAGTAAGTCTGAGACGCTTTTCATTGCACCTGATGGCGATAGTCGTCGCCCTTGACGCAACACAAAGTCACGAAACACGCCATAAGGCCATGCGATGGCGATGTTGACGGGAATAGACAGCGTTCTTGATGCAAGAGACTGCTCGAATGTCATACCAGAGATAAAGATCTCAATGATCATTCCGGAAATAAAGCAAAACACGACCATTGCAAAGGTATCTGCAGCGGCATGACGAATACAAAACGGCGCTCTAGGCCTCATTTTACTCACCAAACAATAAACTAAGACAACACACAAACAACAACACATACAACCAAGATAAAAACACCACCCAGTTGATGGCGCTATTAGAGCAGTAAAATTGCAGTTTTAGATCTCGAATTTAATTGAGCTTGGTCAATAACCCACCAAATAGTGTGAGCAAGGTAGCATTTTTCACTGCCTTTTTGACCTTTGTGTGTTTTCTGAGCAAAACGAGCATTCAGGTAGTATTGAGGTGAATGTGGCAGCCAATTCTAGAGGTTCCGACTCGCTTCAACGGCGAGAGTATCTAAATCGATTTGGCTCGGCGTACGCTTGGCTTCTATGTCACCGTGAAGGTTGTCGATGGCTTGACGTAAGTTGGCACTTTTCGATGAGTCGACACTTGCTTGAATCGCTTCAACGCAGGTCAGTGCTTCTTCAAACTGTTGATTTTCAATCGCTACGAACAGACTCACCAGTGCTTTCTCCAACTCTTCTTCGTTTGAAATGACTGCGCTCATTGAACCATACAGACGATGAGTAAACTGGAACAGAGTGTCGTCAAGCTCAGTTTCATCGATGGGTTTGGAGATAATGGCGTCCACACCTGCGGCGTACATTTTGTCTTGTGTCTCTTTGAACAGGTCGGCCGTACAGCCAAAAATCAAGGTGCTGGCATGGCCATCGGGGAGCGCTCGAATCGCTGTGGTGGACTCGATCCCATCCATTACGGGCATGTGGTTGTCCATTAACACTAGGTCATAGTGCGTTGAGCCAATCGCATCAATGGCTTTTTGACCATTATCGACACAATCACACGTAAAGCCTTTATTGGCCAAAAACGTGCTCATGATCACGGAGTTGGTGCGGTTATCTTCCACAATCAGCGCTTTGAGCCCTTTGTAGTCCACTTTGCACCGCTGAGCCATTTCGACAGGTTGAATGTCACTGATGGCCATTTCGATGCTGATGTGAAAGCTCGAGCCGATCCCTACCTCACTGGTTACGCTTACTTCGCCGTTCATCAGTTCACAAATCTGTTTAACAATAGAGAGGCCAAGCCCTGTTCCACCGTAACGTCGTGTCGTTGAAGACTCTGCTTGCTCAAAAGGATTAAAGATCTTCCCTTGCGCTTCTTTGGCGATGCCGATTCCCGAGTCTCTGACCTCGACGTTGAGGTAGTTCTTCCCATCACGCTTTTGTTCACTCAAATGCACTTCCACGTAGCCGCGAGATGTAAACTTCACCGCGTTATTGAGCAAGTTAAATAGGATCTGCCTTAGACGCGCTTTGTCGGCGCAGTACCAACGCCCATCCGGTACGTCACTGTGCACGGTTAACTTGAGTCCTTTTTCATTACATAGGGTGTAGTAGACGCTGTTTACGCTGCCGATGATAGATTCAAGCGGGAAAGGATGATTGGAGAGCTCTAGACGACCTTGCTCAATTTTGGAGAAATCGAGGATTTCATTGAGCAGCGTCATCATGTGATCCCCAGAGTCATAGAGGGTTTTCATGTGTTTGCGCTGCTCATCATCTAAATCGGTTTTGAGTAGAATCTGCGCCGTACCTAAGACGCCATTCATCGGTGTGCGTATTTCGTGAGACAGCGAGGCTAAAAACGCGCTTTTCGCTTCGGTCGAGGCCTGCGCCTTGCGTTTTTCCGCATCAAGATACACGGTCTTTTGGTTAAACGTGTCGATAAGGTGGCGAATTTCATCTTGGCTGTTGTAGGTAATGTCTATCACGCCACCTTCGCGGGAATCGTCCACTTTTTTGGCGATATAGACGATGGGAGAAATGAGGTAGCGGTTAATCAAAAAGTACCCAATCAGTACGCAGATCAGCATGATGGGGACAATCCCCGCCTCCACTTTGTAGACGACTTCATAGACTTGTTCGGTCACGAGGCGCTTGGCGTTGATGACATCCACGCTCCAATTAAACTCACCAAATTGGAAGCGACTGATGTACATCCCTCTCACGACTTGAAAATTGTGCTCGGTCACCAAGTCCCCGTAGGCATCGCGCAAGATGACGCCGAGATCGTACTGCTCGGCATGTTGGCGAACAAATTTCACCAAGCTGGATAATGAAATATCGACGGTCGCAACACCGGCAAAGCGCCCGTCCACATAGTATGGCGAGGAAGCGGTGATCATCTGAATGTGGGTGAACGGGTCAATATAGACTTCAGACCATGCGACGTAACCGGCAGGCTTTTCCACCGCCGCTATAAACCATGGTTCTTGCTGATACCCCCCTAAAGCAGGGTTATCCCATGAGCGTATTCTATCTATCGGGCCATCACTGGCTCGGGTAAAGAACAGGCTTTGGAGCTGTGTCTCACGCGTGTCTTGAGCGCCCTCTTGGTTCGAGGCCGGCCACAGTCCACCACTGACAGTGATGCCCTGCAGCGTTTCAAACAGTTTGTACAAAATCCGTTCTTGATGATCTTGCGGCTCGTTGTTACTGCCGACGGCGACAATGCTTTGCAAAATGCCCAGCGAGCTATTGATCGGTTCTTCGATTTGCGCCGAGAGGAGCTCAGTGCGCAGATCCAAATTCGCTTCCAACTGATCACGAATCGGTGGCTCAACCACCAAGTAGCTGACGGTACCAATGAGCGTCACCGCCAGCGCCAAATAGAGCGCCAGCGCATAACTACTTTTGCGCTTGAGGGAAGAACGAATTTTCATAAATGTCTGAATTTTTACTGTTTCTAAAAAATTATAGCGGATATCACTAGGGTTCAACCTTTTTCTCTCAGAAAGAGACTGTTAACATTGCTCCATCACAACTCAAACACTCAATGGAACCCATTTTGACGCTACAAGAGATCCTAGCTCTGCCAGAACTAGAAGGCCGACTTATTAACGAAAACAAAACTCGCGGTTTTGTGACTTCCATGGCCGCGGCACCCAACGTGCTGGCACCGGAAGAGTGGCTTCCATTCTTATGGGGCGGTGAAGACGTCGCTCCGTTTTCCGATGGTGAGCAGCTTGAGTCCTACATTGAAGCGGTGATCGCGATGTGGAATGACTACCGTCCTGCCCTGTTAAACAATGAATGGCAATGGCCAGAGAGCTGTCAGATTGATGAAGAAGAGATCGTCAACGAAGCGACTCGCGATTTCTGCGAAGGCTTACTGCAAGGCTGGCAACTCGCGCGCGATGATTGGGAAACCATCATGCCAGAAGAGAGCGAAGATAACGCGCTATTGGGTGGGGTACTGCTTTCTATCAGCATGTTGTACGATCCCGAGACCTCCATCGCCACCTTGGCCGATCAAGGTATTGAGGGTTTAGAGCAGTTTGAAGAGATTTTCAACGCTGTGCCAACCATGCTATGCGGCCTTACCATGCGTGGCTCAATGCTGGCGGAGCAAGATTAATCCCTGAATGGAAACGAACAACGCGGCATCACGCCGCGTTTTTTAATCCAACTTTTGCCACCGGAACGACTCGATTCGTTCATCTGAAATATAGAACAGCTTATCGCCCGCTTTGACTTGCCGATCTAAATCCGGGTTCAGCTCAATCCCCTCACCAACATCAATCGCGATCAATGTCGCTTGTTGAGTTCGCTTCATGTAATCAAAAATAGGCGCGATGTCGCGCTGAATAAAGCCCGTTGGTAACGTGGTGGAGTACTGCGTCATACCCCGCGTCGAAGCAAGCAACTCTTGATGCAAAGCGCTAGAGCCCGGGTCAACGGCCGCTTTGGCGAGCATTTCTGCGCCTACTGCGGGTATGCACTCGGCATTCGGGCAATGCTGGCTAAGAAGCTGGCTGAGCGCCTCATCTTTAAAGTACGCGAGTAAATGAGCCTTGGGGTTCACGTTCGCCGCGTAGAGAGCCGCAGAGAGCGTGATGTCATCTTCTAGATTGTCGACCACGATACAGCTCGCCTCAGTGATAGACGCTTTCGCCATCTCTTGCTGGTCGGTATAACTGGTGACTCGCACAAAGCCAATCTCCCCCGGCAGTGGGTTTTCGATGTCTGAGCGGCTACACAGTACAATCGGGCGCTTGCCCGCTTCCTCATGCTGTAACATCCGAATCAAATGCATCGTGCGCTGCCCGTTCCACCCCAACAGTAGTATATGATTCTCCACACCCACTCTCCGTTTTCCTAATACACCGGCTCGCCAATAGTCCACCGCACTGCCCGCCAGTCGTCCAATTAAGGCCGCGAACAAGGTTAAACCACCAGGGATAACAAACAACATCACAACCCATTTTCCTGTGGCAGTCTGCGGTGAGTGATCGCCATAACCCACGGTCGAGGCGGTCACCATCAAAAAATAAAAATAGGTTGAAATATCTTGTGTGAGTGCTTGCTCACCACTGGCATCAAGCAAGACCCATGCAATCAACACGTAGAGAAAAAACAAAATCAGCACATTGCGTGCACTGAGTTTGAACAAGTGCGTCATCATCCACTTTCTAAAGGTGAGCCACAATGTCATGCTGAGTCTCTACTGTTGTGATATTGGCGTCTATGGCTTTCATACTAGCGGATCCCTACAACGAAAAAAACCAGCCAATGCGCTAACACAATGGCTGGTTCTCTCAATAGGCGTTTAACGCATCAAAGATTAGGCGTTGCCTTTCACTTGCAGGTTAAGCTGCTCCGCAAAATCAAGCATGCGGTTAAGCGGAATGAGGGATTTCACTCGTAGCGCTTCGTCCACAAAGATTTCGTGCTCTTTGCCGCCATCACGCAGGGCGGTTTCAATCGCTTTAAGGCCATTCATCGCCATCCAAGGGCAGTGTGCACAGCTGCGACACGTTGCACCCGCACCAGCGGTTGGGGCTTCAATCAGCTCTTTCTCTGGCACCAATTGCTGCATTTTGAAGAAGATACCTTTATCCGTCGCGACGATCATCTGCTTATGTGGCAGCGCCTTAGCGGCTTTGATCAGCTGGCTGGTCGAGCCAACCGCATCGGCCAATTCGACCACACTAGCGGGAGATTCCGGGTGGACCAAAATCGCCGCATCAGGGTAGACGGCTTTCATCTTACGCAGTGCATCTGCGGAGAATTCGTCATGAACCACGCACTCCCCTTGCCAAAGCAGCATATCTGCGCCTGTTTTGTTGGCAATGTAAGAGCCTAAGTGACGATCTGGGCCCCAGATGATCGGCTTATCTTGCGCGTCTAAGTGTTCGACGATTTCGAGTGCAATACTCGACGTCACCACCCAATCAGCTCGCGCTTTTACCGCAGCAGACGTGTTGGCGTACACCACCACCGTATGATCAGGGTGTGCATCGCAGAACTCACTGAACTTATCCGCTGGGCAGCCTAAATCAAGAGAACACTCCGCCTCTAGGGTTGGCATCAAGATGCGCTTTTCAGGTGTGAGGATTTTTGCAGATTCACCCATAAAGCGAACACCCGCAATGATCAAAGTGCTGGCTGGGTGACGGTTACCAAACTTCGCCATCTCAAGCGAATCACCCACGAAGCCGCCGGTTTCTTCTGCCAACGCCTGAATTTCAGGATCGGTGTAGTAGTGGGCAATCAGTACCGCGTCTTTTTCTTTCAGCAGCGCTTTAATATTGGCCACGTGGGCCTGCTTTTCTGCATCCGTCAGCGGAACGGGCTTAGGAGGGAATGGGTAAACGGTTTCAATTTTATCGAGTATGTGGCTCATTGCTCTTGCTCTACGCAACTTCCAGTAGTCCGAATATTGTAACCCCAAGTGTGTTGTAGATTCCACCTCATCCTTAGAACCGCTGCTTATGCGTAAGAGACAAAGGCTATCGAACCCAAAATGAAGAAGGAGCGACACGCGCTCCTTCTTGTTGATGATGTGTTGCCCCAGGGCGACGAGACACGCAACGAGACAGAGTCTACATGCGTTCCTTTGCCATATTGGCGGATGCGCTGGTAGGGTACTCATCGACCACCTGTTGGTAGTACTTATTCGCCTGCGCTTCATTGTTGTTGCGCTTAGCAATGTCACCCAATTTGAGCAGTGCGTCTGCACGCTTATTGGACTCTGGGTAGGCAATCACAGCGGCAAAGCTGTTCACGGCTTCTTTGTCTTCTTTCTTCGCGAAATAGAGCTGCCCCAACCAGTAGTGGGCATTAGGCGCAAAGCTAGAATCTGGGTAGTCTTGCTGGAACTGTTTAAATGCAGCGATAGCGCCGGTGTAATCGCGCTTTTTCAGCACGAGATCGGCGGCGTTTTGATAGGCTTCTTGCTCGCTCGCATCGGAGCTGAATGTGCCGGTCGGCTCGTTGTCTGCGGCATCAGCAGGCACCACAGCAGGCGCGGCGCTGGCTTGAGCGCGCAGCTTATCAAGTTCGATAAACAGCTCACGTTGACGTTGCAGCATTTGCTGCATGTCGTAATTATTCTTTTCGATTTGTCCGCGAAGGTCGCTAATTTCTAGCGCCATACCATCAAGTTGCTGCTGCATTTGTAGCTGCACACGGTTGCGGTTTTCTAATAAGCGTTCAAGACGCTCTACGTCTGACTCGTTACTACGCACAACGGATGTCGACGCAGCGCCGTTGCCACTACTGCCGAGATCAGATACTGGGGCTGGTGCAGCGAGCACAGAGCTCGCTGCACTTGCCAGTAACGTCAGCGTAAACGCTCGCTTTAAGTTACTGAACATGAGGCAATCCTCGAATTAGTACACTAGAACAGCGCGGCGGTTCTTAGCGTAAACATCTTCTGACTGACCAAGAAGAAGAGGTTTCTCTTCACCGTAGCTTACGATAGCGATTTGATCAGCTTGAACACCAAGTGCTTGTAGGTATTTCGCTACGGCTTCCGCACGACGCTCACCTAGGGCAATATTGTACTCAGGCGTACCGCGCTCATCCGCGTGGCCTTCGATAGTCACTTTAAGCGCAGGATCTTTGCTTAGGTATGCCGCGTGTGCTGCTAGCATCTCTTCGTAATCTGCTGCGATAGTTGCATTGTCGAAAGCAAAGTAGATAGTTTGCGTTTCACGTAGCGCTTGCTCTTTTAGTTCTTGCTCAGAGAGTTGAGCGTTTTGATCGATAGGAGAGACCATAGTGGTATCTGTACCGTTCGCTGAACCTTGAACTGATTGGTTAGTTTCAGAACCAGAAGCGTTAGCTGCGTCGTCGCTTGAGCTACATGCTGTAACTGCAAGGACAGGAAGCGCAATTAGAAGCCCCTTAAACACTTTATTAAGTTGCATTGTTGATTTTCCTTATTTTAGGTATTTACTTGCTACAAAAATGGTGACCATGCAGGTGCACGAACACGTCCGTTTGTCGCTGGTAATCTCGCTTTAAAACGCCCATCGATGGAGACCATGGACAGCACATTGGCTTTGTTATAGATCGAACTATAAATCACCATGCCACCGTTTGGCGCTATGCTCGGAGATTCATCGAGCAGTGTTTTCGTTAGGATTTGTACCGCCCCTGTTTCTAGGTCTTGTTTTGCAAGGTTAAAACCGGTGTTGCTTTGGTTAACCATCACAAGAAAACGACCATCAGGCGTGATTTGTCCACCTAAATTTTGACTTCCTTGCCAAGTGATTCGACTGGATGACCCGTTTGCCAAATCTACTTGATAAATCTGAGGTTTTCCACCCCGATCCGAGGTAAAGATCAGAGATTTACCATCTGGGTGCCAAAACGGCTCCGTATTATTCGAGCGACCCGTCGTCACCTGAGTTAACTTGCGACTGTTTAGGTCCAGAGTATACACATGCAAGTTACCGGTTTTTGACAGCACCAACGCCAACTTACTGCCGTCTGGTGAGAATCGTGGCGCCCCATTGTGACGCGGATAAGAGGTCACTTTTTCACGCTTGCCGGTGTAAATGTTCATGATGTAGATTTCTGCTTGGCCGTTTTGGAAGCTCACATAGGCAAGCTGCTGACCGTCCGGTGACCAAGCTGGTGACATCAATGGTTGTTTGGAGCGCAGCACTAAACGCTCGTTGTAGCCATCATAATCGGCGACGCGAAGCTGATAAGGGAACGCCTCTTTGTCATTGACAACCACATAGGCAATACGGGTCAGAAAGGCGCCGCGTTCACCGGTTAGCTCTTGGTAGACAAGGTCGGCAATGCGGTGCGCGTACTCACGCATGCGATCGCCCGGTACGGTGGCACGCTTGTTAAACAGCACGTGATCTTTTGATAGGACCAATTGACCATCGTCGCTGAGCGCTTTGCTCTGCCCTTGCGTCAACTGACCACGTACCACATCCACTAGCTGGTAGTTGATCACGTAGTTGCCTTCCGCATTTTGGCTAATGCTACCGGTGACGAGAGCATCCACACCGATGCTCGTCCAAGCATCAAAGTTGACGTCAGATTCGTTATACGGCGTTTGTGGCATTTTACTGGTGGCAACTGGGCTAAATTTACCGCTGCGCTGCAAGTCAGATGCAATCACGTTAGACACATCTTCAGGTAACTTGCCTGCCCCTTCCCATTGGAAAGGCACAATCGCGATGGGACGCGCAGAATCAATACCGTCGGTAATAACAAGTTCCAAGGCCGCGTTGGCTACTTGAAACAGGCTCATAGTGGTGAGCACCCATCCTAATACTAATCGCTTTAACACAAGCATTTCCTTTTACTCAATCCTGAATTACTCAGGAATTACTCGTAAGTTGATGTCTTTTAACTTGTTCACTATGTCTTGGTCGGTTGGCAGCGGAAAGGTGCCGACTTTTGCAACCGCACTCTTGGTCGCGGCGCACAAACGGCTGTCACCCTCTCGAACGCTCAAATTACCAACAATCGCGCCCGATCCCGTGGGTATCAAGCGCAGGTTAACCAAACAAGACTTTCCCCGAAAACTGTCCTCAAGCAATAAATTCTGCTGGATCAGCTGGGTGTAAATCGCTCCGTAGCGCTCCGCTTCACTGGCTACATGGCGTGAACGCGCACTACTGTTACTCTGTGACTCTGACTCTAGGCCAGCGAAGATATCGTTAAGCGCCGCCTCTTGCTCTTTGCGCTCACGTTCCAGTCGCTGCAAACGCTCCTGCTCTTGACGCGCTTTTTCTGCGGCTTCTTTGGCTGCACGCTCTTTTTCAATCCGCTCTTGCTCAGCCTTCTTCGCTGCTTCTTGTTTCGCTATGCGTTCTTGTTCCGCTTTTTCCGCCGCTTCACGCTCACGACGCGCCTTTTCTTGCGCCTCTTGCGCGGCTTTCTCACGAGCGACACGCTCTTGTTCTGCTTTAGCAATCGCCGCCTCTTTGGCTAAGCGTTCTTGCTCTGCTTTCTTCACCGCTTCTTCTTTCGCTTTGCGTTCCGCCTCAAGTTTGGCTACGCGCTGCTCTTCCGCTTCGCGCTGCTTTTCTTTCTCAACACGGCGTTTTTCTGCTTCGCGCGCCGCTTTGGCTTCTTGCGCTTGCTGCTCTTTTAGCTTGCGAATGCGCTCTTCTTCCGCTTTACGGTTCTGCTCGAGCTTCTCGCTTTCTCGGCGTAGCTTATCGAGACGCTCTTGCTCTTTTTTCGCGGCCTCTTCACGCTGGCTGCGAATTTGCTGTGCTTGCGCGCGGACCGCACTGGGGTCTATGACCACCGCTTGCACGAGCTGGCCCGTTGGTTTTGGCGTCGACATGGTGAAATCCGTTCCCCAAATCAGTGCCACCACCAAAGCCGCATGAAGCCCAACTGAAATCAGTATGGGCTTTTTGTATTCACGAAATAGAGACTTCTTTTCTTTCATAGATTAGGAGCACTTACTCTTTGATGTCTGTCAGAAGGCCGACTTTAGGAATGCCCGCACGGCTGAGCTCATCCAGCACCAAGACAACTTCGGCATAAGGGGTGGCCGCGTCGCCGCCCACCGCTACCGGTGAGTCGGGCTTAAGTGAAAGCTCCGCTTTAACTCGCACGATAATGTCTTGCAGTGATAAGCCGCGCACCACGTCTTCGTCGTTGACACTTAGCCCCAAGTTTCCATCTCGGTCGATTTCGACAATGATGAAGCTCGCGTCGCTGTCTCCCGCCATTTCTGAGGCAGGTTTGGCGGTGGAGGTCTTAGGTAGCTCAACATCGACCCCTTGCGTGACAAACGGTGAAGTCACCATAAAGATGATCAGCAGTACCAACATCACGTCAATGTAAGGCACGACGTTGATCTCTGCGGTCATCTTACGCTTTTTCGGTTGATAGCCTGCCATCGCGCTTATTCCTTGGACGCTTTGTCTCTTCCGGCCATCGCTTGACGATGCAAGATACTGTGGAATTCTTCGGAGAAGGTGGCGTAATTGTGCTCAAGCTTGCCCACTTTGTTGCTCAGGCGGTTGTACGCCATTACCGCAGGAATAGCAGCAAACAGACCCATCGCAGTCGCTACCAATGCTTCGGCGATACCTGGCGCCACCATAGCTAACGTCGCTTGCTTCACTTCACCCAGTGCAATGAAGGCGTGCATGATGCCCCAAACCGTGCCAAATAAACCAATATAAGGGCTGATGGAGCCAACGGTCGCAAGAAACGGCAGATGTGTTTCTAACTCATCGACTTCGCGAGCGACTGCGACGCGCATCGAGCGCCCCGTGCCTTCCATAATGTAGTCCGGCGAATCAGCGTTAGATTTGCGTAGGCGAGCAAACTCTGTGAAGCCCGAGTAGAAAATCTCTTCCGTTCCGGCCAGTTCATCTTTGCGCTTATTGGCCGCTTGATAAAGGACAGAAAGATCGGTGCCCGACCAGAACTTATCTTCAAACGTCTCCGCTTCTTTGGCGGCTTGCGAAAGCACTTTGCTGCGCTTGATGATCATCGCCCAAGAGGCAATCGACATGCCCAAAAGAATCAGCATGACCATTTTTACCAGCAAGCTTGCTTGCAGGAACAGATCCAGCATGGAAATATCAGCGGTCACCGTGTGTAAACTCCGTAATTATTGACTGAGGTATCGCCGTTGGCCTCATTTTCTCATTATCAATACATGCTACCTTAACCATTGTTTTACACAATGACCTTCCTTCAGGATTAACGATTTCCTGACAGAATGTGAGCGATGCTTTTTTGATTTCTTCGACGCGCGTCAGCACTTTGAGATGGTCGTCTAGACGCGCTCCGTGTAAAAAGTCGATATCCATGTGTCGGACTACAAAACCCAACTTTTGTTCCAGTAAACGCTGTTGCGATACGCCGATAGTGCGAAGTAGCTCGGTTCGCGCGCGTTCAAAGTACTTTAAGTAGTTGGAGTGATATACCACGCCACCGGCATCGGTATCTTCGTAGTAGACCGTCACTGGCCATTCAAATGTCATCTCGGCTCCTTGTGCCTATCGGTCCCACCGGAGAAAGGGCGCAAGCCCATCACAAACGGTTTGTTACTATAACGCAACTCATTGGGGTTTACGCAAGGGCTTATCGGCGCTTTTCAAAGATTGAAACAAAAAAATAGCACTACCTTTCAATCAGTAGTGCTATTTCGCTCATGGAATGAGCGGACGGGTTCGCCTGCGGTGAGGGGATCGCGTTTAGAGCAATCTCACTACGGTGAGGTAGCCCAAAACACTCAAACAGAAATAGGGGCTAAACAGGCACTGCCAAACCCATTTCTGCGGCTTAAAGCCAATGCCATACACCATGCTTGAGCAAATGGCCCAAATCATCAGCGGTGAGATCACGGCATTAAAACCGCCAATGGATGCAGCGTAGCGTTCTGGATCCCACATCACCATAGCGACATGGTAAAAACCCAACACCAAAGATAAGACCCGAAATAGGGTCTTATCCATTGGCGCATGCCACTTAGTGACACGCGCAGTGAGATTACTCACTGTCTTTGTCCATCATTTCTGAGTGCTCTAACCAAAGCGCGTTAATGATGCCGAACGCACACGCTAAGAGTACACCCAGAATCCATGCGAAATACCACATAATTGTTGCTCCTTAGTAGAGTGAGTTTTTGTTGTCTTCGATGTATTTATTATCGAGACGGCCAAACATTTTGTAGTAGGTCCACGATGTGTAACCCAAAATCACAGGTACCATCACGGCCGCAACCGCGGTCATTAGGTTCAGTGTGAGCTCAGATGACGTCGCATCCCACATGGTTAGGCTGTGACTTGGCATTAAGTCCGATGGCATCACGAATGGGAACATGGCAAAACCCGCGGTCAAGATGACGCCCGCATTACCAAGGCTCGATGCCAAGAAGGCAAAGCCGCCTTTTTCAAATCGAGACGCCACTACCGCCAACAGAGGCATCGCCACACCCAGTGCAGGCGCTAGCCACATCAGTGGGTAGGTTTCAAAGTTGCTCATCCATGCGCCAGCTTCACGCACCACTTCTTTATTGAGTGGGTTTGACGCCGCATTGCCATCAATCACGCTAGTGATCACATAACCATCAATGCTTTGTACCCAAAAACCCGCGCCCACAAAGGCAGCCGCTGTCAGTAGACCCATCAGTTGAGCTGCGCCACGAGCACGAGCGTGCACGTCATCGGTGGTTTTCATCTGTAGCCAGGTTGCACCTTGCATGATGATCATAAACAAGCTCACTAGGCCACACAGCAGAGCAAATGGGTTCAACAAGCCAAAGAAGGAACCGTGATAGGTCGGCATCAAGAACTCATTGAGTTGGAACGGAACCCCTTGCAGCAAGTTACCAAACGCCACACCAAAGATAATCGGTGGGACAAAACCGCTGATTGAGATACAGATATCCCAAGTGTTACGCCATTTAGGATCTTCAATCTTAGAGCGGTAATCAAGCCCAATCGGACGCAACCAGAGTGCTGCCAACGTCACGATCATCGCCAGATAGAAACCGGAGAACGAGGTCGCGTACACCAGTGGCCAAGCGGCAAACAGCGCGCCACCCGCGGTAATCAACCACACTTGGTTACCGTCCCAGTGCGGGGCGATAGAGTTGATCATGACACGACGTTCGTTGTCATTTTTGCCGATAACAGGGACCAGCGCACCAACCCCCATATCGAAACCGTCAGTAATGGCGAAGCCTATTAGTAGAACACCAATCAGTACCCACCAAATCAATCGCAAGATTTCGTATTCAAACATCTGTGTTTCTCCTTGCCTTAAGCTTCTACTTGGCGACTAACTTTGTCTTCAACAGAGTTAGCATCTTGCTCGAAGTGGTAGCGACCTGTTTTCAGGCTGCTCGGTCCCTTGCGTGCAAATTTCACCATCAGGTAGACCTCTGCAATCAAGAACACGGTGTAAAGCGCCAAAATGGCAAACAGCGACGTCCAGATTTCACCCGCAGTCAACGCTGATGCAGCAACGTGAACTGGTAGGATTTCACCCACAGCCCAAGGCTGACGACCAAACTCGGCGACAAACCACCCCGCTTCAACCGCAATCCAAGGCAATGGGATACTAAATAGCGCCGCTTTGTGGATCCACGCTTTCTGTTCGATTTTCTGACGACAGGTCTGGATAAACGCCGCGCCAAAGACAAACAGCATGATGAAACCACACGCCACCATAATACGGAACGACCAGAATAGAGGCCAAACAGTAGGAATGGAGTCATCCGCCGCCGCTTGAATTTGCTCTTCTGAAGCATCGACAACGTTGTCGGTGTAACGCTTGAGCAGCAAGCCGTAGCCAAGGTCGCCCTTCACTTCGTCAAACGCCGCAACGTTTTCAGCAGATTGGTCACCAGCGCGCAGCTTCTCTAACAGCTCATAAGCAAGCATACCAGTGCGGATACGCTCGACGTGCTGATCACGCAAATCACGAAGGCCCGTCACTTCCTCATCAAACGAACGTGTCGCGATAATACCCATAACGTAAGGGATCTTAATTGCGTAATCGGTGTGCATGGTCTCTTGGTTAGGGACACCAAACAGAGTAAAGGCCGCTGGGGCTGGCTCTGTGTGCCACTCAGCTTCAACTGCCGCAAGTTTCACTTTCTGCACTTCACCCAATTCGTAGCCTGACTCATCGCCAAGAACGATAGTCGACAAAATCGCCGCCATACCGAAAGAAGCCGCAATCGCAAACGAACGACGCGCAAACGCAACGTCACGACCTTTCAATAGGTAGTAAGAGCTGATGCCTAGCACGAACATCGCGCCCGTCGTGTAACCTGAAGCGACCGTGTGAACGAATTTGACTTGCGCCACTGGGTTGAGCACCACTTCGGCAAAGCTCACCATTTCCATACGCATGGTTTCGAAGTTGAACTCTGCGCCGACTGGGTTTTGCATCCAACCGTTGGCCACCAAGATCCACAACGCCGAAAAGTTGGAGCCAAGCGCAACGAGCCAAGTGACGGCTAAGTGTTGACGCTTAGAGAGCCTGTCCCAGCCAAAGAAGAATAAGCCGACAAAGGTGGATTCGAGGAAAAAGGCAACCAGTGCTTCGATGGCCAAAGGCGCACCAAAGATGTCACCTACGTAGTGAGAATAGTAAGACCAGTTGGTTCCGAATTGGAATTCCATGGTCAGGCCCGTTGCTACACCTAGGGCGAAGTTAATACCAAACAGCTTACCCCAGAACTTGGTCATGTCCTTGTAGATTTGCTTATCGGTCATCACGTACAGAGACTCCATGATGGCGAGTAAGAACGCCATTCCGAGAGTCAACGGTACGAAGAGGAAGTGATACATCGCGGTTAATGCAAACTGCAACCGCGACAGATCCACTACGTCAATATCGAACATTGATTACTCCTTTTGTGCCGGCTGAAGACACTTTACTTCCATTGATGCAGCATGATTATTCGTTATCCAATCTTAAAAGTTGTTATCAGATAACGGCTTACTGTTGCAAAAATGTACCGTAACAGTTAGTTAATTGTTAAGCATCAGCTAATATAGCTGGAACTAATATTACTGCTAAAAATTCTGCGTTTCAAAAGGTTTATAGAAACTGTCCGCTTTGATTTGTATCAACTTTAGTGCCGCATTTTTGATTAATTTTCCATCAAATTGATCTGTATCAAAAGAAAATCAGCGCGGATGTTAATGGGGCGTAATTAGACGGGTCGAATTCATTTTTATGCAGAACAAGCGATTAACAAAACACCTTATTTCATTAACCATAAAGGGGTAGCAAAGAATTTACATTTGTGACATTGATCACCAAAAAATAGAAAACCAGCTCATCGGAGCTGGTTATGCAAACTTAGTTTTCATTCACGATTGGGCATTGACTCGCTAAGACTTGTCGATACCAAAATGGAGATAAGCTCGATCGGTCGCAATACGACCTCTTGGTGTGCGTTGCAGATACCCCTGTTGAATGAGGTAAGGTTCAAGAACGTCTTCGATGGTGTCTTTCTCTTCACCTATCGCTGCCGCCATGTTGTCGAGGCCAACCGGTCCGCCACCAAATTTCTCCATAATGGCGAGCAGTAATTTCCTATCCATGTAATCGAAGCCTTTGGCATCAACATCAAGCATATTGAGCGCTTTGTCTGCGGTGTCAGCGCAAATATGGCCATTGCCTTTTACTTCAGCGTAGTCACGTACGCGGCGTAGCAGTCGGTTGGCGATACGAGGCGTGCCTCGCGCACGGCGCGCGACTTCAAGCGCCCCTTCCGCATCCATCGACAGCCCTAGACAATCGGCACTTCGCTGGACAATGTGCTGCAAATCGGCGATTTTGTAATACTCCAAACGCTGAGTAATACCAAAACGATCGCGCAGTGGCGACGTCAACGACCCGGCTCTCGTGGTAGCGCCAATCAAGGTGAACGGCGGCAAATCAATTTTAATCGACCGCGCCGCCGGGCCTTCACCAATCATGATATCAAGCTGATAGTCTTCCATTGCAGGATAGAGCACCTCTTCAACCATTGGGCTCAAGCGGTGTATCTCATCAATAAACAACACATCATTTTCTTCGAGATTGGTTAACAAGGCGGCCAGATCGCCCGCTTTTTCAAGTACTGGCCCCGAGGTGGTACGAATGTTAACGCCCATCTCGTTAGCCACAATGTTCGCCAGCGTGGTTTTACCCAGACCCGGAGGACCAAAGATCAACAAGTGATCGAGGGCTTCGCTACGCAAATTAGCGGCTTTGATGAAAATTTCCATTTGATCACGGACATGATCCTGGCCTTGGTAATCTTCGAGCTTTTTCGGGCGTATTGCACGGTCAATGACGTCTTCTTCTTTGTAGACAGCATTGTCTGGGGCAATCAGGCGATCCGCTTCAATCATGACTGTTTACCTTTCAATGGGCTAGACCATAGATTTGAGCGCTTCACGAATCAATTCTTCGCTGCTCATCTCTGGCGTTTTCACCTGCGATACCACTTTAGACGCCTGGGTTGGCTTGTAGCCAAGCGCAAGCAGCGCACTGATCGCCTCTTCTTCCGCGTTCGATTGGCTTGATTGTGTCGCCGAATCCATCGGCGCGGCATCAGTATGTGGCGTGAACAAGTCGCCCGCTCCCCAGCCTTTGAGGCGATCCTTCATCTCAACCACCAATCGTTCTGCGGTTTTTTTGCCTACTCCAGGCAGCTTGACCAGGGTAGAGACATCTTCTCGCTCGACACAGGCGACAAACTGACTCGCCGTCATACCCGATAAAATGCCGAGACCCAGTTTTGGCCCTACGCCATTGGCTTTGATCACTTCACGAAACAGCGCTCTCTCTTTGACGGTATTAAAGCCGTACAACAACTGCGCATCTTCACGAACCACAAAGTGTGTGTAGATGATCGCTTCTTCACCAATGTTGGGCAATTCATAGAAGCAGCTCATGGGCATTTGAACTTCATAGCCTATCCCGCTAACTTCAATCAGCAGCTCTGGGGGTTGTTTTTCAATTAAAATGCCGCGCAATCGTCCAATCACTGGTTCGTCCTATTCGCTGTATAAAAGTGGTTTGATGATAATAAAGAACTGGATATATAGCCAGTAAAAAACTAGCGGTAGCGTCCTCGTCGTGCGCTGGTCGCTTTTCCCGCGAGCGCCACCAAGGTTTTGTTGGTGTTGGCATGACAAATCGCCACACCCAGCGCATCGGCGGCGTCCGCCTGTGGTTTGGCTGGCAGTTTGAGCATCGACTGAACCATGTGCTGCACTTGCTCTTTATCCGCGCCGCCATTACCCACCACAGCTTGTTTAATAAGACGCGCAGCGTATTCGTACACCGGCAACTCAGCATTTACCGCCGCCACAATAGCGCTGCCCCGGGCTTGACCTAATTTAAGTGCGGAGTCGGCATTGCGCGCCATAAAGACCTGTTCAATAGCGAACACATCGGGCTGAAACTGGGTGATGATCTCCGAAACGCCCGCGTAAATTTGCTTGAGCCTGCCGGGTAATTCCGATTCTGACGTGCGTATACAACCGCTGCCGAGGTAGTGAAGATGTCGACCTGTTTGGCGAATCACGCCATATCCGGTAATTCTTGAGCCCGGATCGATTCCTAAAATTATCGACATTGAGATCCTAGATTGGCAAAAAACGTCATTCTACCCAATCGATGGGGGAATATGTAGCGTAAAGCATCAAGACGGGGCGGTAATGATCGCGCGGCTCGATAAGCCCGCCTCAAGCGTCACTTCAATCACTTGCTCAGGCTCAGCGGTCAGCTTCTCGCCACTCCAATAATCAAACCAATACACTGGGTAATCGGAGGTCAGCGTGACTTCTCGGCCGGTTTGGTGGTAGTTAAATAAGCAGTGTAAGTCGTTACGCTCAGTCAGTTTCAAAAACCCATGATGAAGGTTAAACGCGGTAAACTTGGCGGCGTCTTGATTGTGGTTGTGTCGCATCACCAGTTTCGCTAGGGTCTTTTTCGCGAATGTGGTGAGATCCGGTAGAGGGTCGCCAGAGAGCAGTAATCCGCCACTGGCTAATAACACATCACGATGGAATTCATACGCTTGACGTTCCGCTGCCTGATTGGGCAACGAGACCAACGTCGCGCAATCGGGGTCGATTTGCCACAGTTTGCGATGCTGCCAACTGCGGTAGAAGGTCTCTTTGGCGATTTGTTCAAATCGCCTTGGGTCTCGCTCGACATCATCGGATACGCGCATCGCATCTACCATGCCTAGCGACGGCCACATTGGGGCATTGCAGCCCAGTAGCCACGCATCGCCTGCCCCTTGAGCAATGGCATCCATCCCCATTCGGTAGGCTTCCACCCCAGTAATGCCTGACTGCCAACGGTGACCTTTTAACGCTCCCCAATAGTTAGCATCAAGCTTAAACAGCTCAATCCCCCACTCTTCACGCATGGTCTTAAACACATGGGTGAGATGATCTTGCACATCCGAGTGAGTCGTATCGAGCAGATACCAAGGCGTACATCGCCAGCCCGCATAGGTGACGTCTTCTGCTTTCATGATCTGGCCATTGTCATGGGTGACAAACCAATCTGGATGCTGGCGAAAAATGGTTGAGTTGCCCTCGGCAATAAAAGGCGCGACCCAAATCGCAGGCTTTTTGCCGCTGCGCTTTATCTCCTCAATCAAGGACGCAAGCCCAGACGGAAACTGCTCAGATGGCGAAAGCCAATCGCCCATAAACGCTTGATAGCCATCATCAATTAACACGTACTCGAGCGGCTTAATGTTCTCTTTCATGCAGCGCACATTGTCGCGAATCTGCTGCTCTTTGACTTGCGCATAATAGGCATACCAAGAGCACCAGCCCAGCGGCGAGACACCATCAACACCTGCACGCGGTGGATGATGTTCGGCAATGCAGTCACTGAAGGTTTCATACAGTCCGGAAAGTGAAGAGCCTTGTAGCACAACAACCGATTCGAGTTCGCTATAGCTCCAATCACTAGGGTGGGTATTCTCACCATCAATGTAAGCCGTGAGGGTACGCGTACCCTTCTGCTCTCTCACCTCAAAATAGCCGGCGAAACGCCGACAAGAGGTAAAACCAAACAAGGTGTAGCCCAGCGAGTCTTCGACCACCAGATAGTTGTAATAGCGTTTAGGTTCGTTGGAGCCATAGAGCCGATAGCTCGCGCTGTTGTCGGGGCAGCGACCGATATCCACCGGCTTGTCGATGGTGCCGGTGGTTTGAGCGAGCATTTGAAAGCCATCACCAAGTACCGTTGCCTGACGCTCAAACTGAAAATCAGTTGAGAACAGTGCGTAGTGTGAGCCGAATGGATCATTACTTAAGCCTTGGAAGCGAAAGTGGACTTCGTTGCCCTCTGCCACCGCATCAAGATCGCGGCTCGGCACATACAGCACCTGCTCGTTATCTAATCGAATCACTTGGCCCATCTCGTTACCTCTCACCACAACGATTGACATTACAGCACTGCTCACCGTGCCTGTCTAACCAACAAATCTATTGCAAATCACACTTTTATCACTATATGTGATGGTTTTTGTTTTCGCCAAATTTCGGCGCAACGAAAAATGCCGCTTCACAGGAAGCGGCATTGACCATACAAAACGCATTGAACGTTAGAACTGGTAGTTAAATTCGATGCGGTGATCGCCTTTCGCGTAGTTGACGTTCTCGTTCCAGTTGGCAAAGTAACGAACGTTGGCGCGTGGGTTGATTTGGTAAGAGACCGCCGCTTCGTGCGCGTACAGGGTATCTTCACCTGCACCAAAAGCATTGTCTTTGTAGAAGCTTGAGCCAGACATGGTGCCTAGGTACATTGGGTTGTAGTTGATCCAGATGCTCTCAGTCACTTCGATTTTGCTGTACATACCCACAACATAGAATGTGCCGTGAATGTCCCAGCGATCTTGCGCTTGGTTATCTGTCGCAGCTTGGCGATTTTCACCAAATGCGACGCCCGCTCCTGCCAATGGGTAGAAGTTTACCGGGCCCATTTTAGGCAACGCTTGAATAAAACTGTAAGAGACGCTGCCTTGAGTACCCATTGCCTCGCCGTTTGGCGTTGTGTTTTGGAATCCAAGATTCACGTCCACCTGCGAGCCACGACCGTTAGTCATATCCACGCTGAAGTGGCGGTAGCGTAAACTATCGATGCTGTTGTCGTTGTCTGAACGTGTGCCGCCATTCCAGCCAAGATCTTCACCAAGGAAGCCTTTCACCTCTGCGATGTGCATCGCCATCGTGGTTGGATTGCCGGTGTCGTACGCTTGACCGAGTTTCAGGTTCAGACCTTTGTCGGTATAACCGACACCCGCCTGGGTATAGACCGCCAACGGATCCGACATGTCCTGCACATCTTCATTGGCTACTGCATTAAAGTGCACCAACGCCAACGCGCTCAGTGCGAATAGAGGTTTGTTGCTCATCGCCATCTCCACAAAGTTGTTCAGCGATGTCCCTTTCACTGATTATTGGAATTAAACGTGGCGAATTATGCGGTTATCGTGCTCGAACTGATAGGAATAACCATTATTCCCAAAACAGGGAGTTATCAGGTCACCAAAATAGGAAAAGACCAGCGCGATGCTGGTCTTTGCTGGCTACATGGGTGCTACATGACCTCAATAGGCCCGCCGAAGGCGGTCACTGGCGGTAATGTGCCGCTGTATTTTTCGAAGTCCACCAGACAAGTGTTGGCAGAGGTCGCTTGCGCTAGCTCAGAGGACGGGATGTCTTGAGTCAGCGTATTCGGATCGCCGTAGGTATCCAACGCGCCCACTTTTTCGTTGAGTGGCCCATACCATGCGCCCTCTTCGATACGTACCACGCCTGGGGCGTAGCTATCGGTCAACACGGCGCCAGCAAGTAGCTGACCTCGGCCGTTGAACACTCGAACCACATCGCCCTCTTTGATGCCTTTGCGTTTAGCATCGGTTGGGTTGATGTAGATAGGCTCACGCCCTTGCACCGCGTAGGTCGCACGAAACGCTTCTGATTCACACATCTGTGAGTGCAGACGCTTGTCCGGATGGCACGATTGTAGCCAGTAAGGGTACTGCTCTGAACCAGGGCCGCCGTGCGAGCGCTCGGATTTTTCAAACCACATCGGGTGTTCTTGGCAGAACTCATAGCCCATATTACCGATAGTGCGGCTGGTGATTTCAATAAAGCCCGATGGCGTGCCCAGCGCGTTGATTTCCGGGTCTTCACGGAACGAAGCGTGACGAACCCAAGGTTGACCTTGACCAAAATCGAGGAAACCTTGCTGCCAGAACACGTCAAATTCAGGCATGTCAAACTTGCCTTTGTTGGCTTCACGGCAGTTATCATAGAGCGATTTTACCCACTCCATCTCGCTCATACCACGCGTGTAATCCTCAGAACGACCCCAACGGCGCGTCAGTTCCGTCATGATGTCAAAGTCGGTTTTCGACTGGAACAACGGATCAACCAGCTTATGCATAGCGATTAAGCCACGGCCAGAGTACGCACCGTAACCATCAATATCGTTACGCTCAAACTGAGTACAGGCGGGCAAGACGATGTCAGCGTGACGGCAAGTGGCCGTCCAAGCAAAGTCAATCGCTACCACGGTTTGCAGTGTTTTGAACGCTTGGCGCATTTTGTTGCGGTCTTGATGGTGATGCCAAGGGTTGTTGCCACTGAACACCATCATTTTGATGTCGGGCAGAGTGACCACAGCACCATTGGCGTTGATCTGCTTACCCGGCTCGAGCAAGGCATCCACCCAACGCGCCACCGGAATCACGCGGCTATAGCCGTTGAAATCTTGATTGGTATGTTTCGGCTCTTGACCTTGATCGATGTTGAGCGGAAACGATCCTGGCGCGGCAAATCCCGTCGAGGATACACCGATACCTGAGTAATGGTGGCCGTAAGAGATACCGCCACCAGGCAAACCAATCTGCCCCACCATTGCAGCAATCACGGCGCACATCCAATATGGCTGCTCACCGTGCTCCTGACGTTGGATACTCCAACCGACCAAAATCTGAGTGCGGCCATTCACAAGCATACGCGCAAATTGGCGAATCTCGTCGGCGGATGCGCCGCAAATCTCTGCCGCCCACTCGGGTGTTTTTTCGACCTTGTCTTTAGTCTTACCTTGCACGTAGTCAATAAACTCTTCAAAACCGAGGCAGTAGGTATCAATGAAGGCTTTGTCGTACAGATCTTCGTTGTACAGCACGTGCGCGATTGCAAGCATAAAAGGCACATCCGTTTGCGGGTGGATGTATTGCAACTCATTACCTAGATAGCGCGCAGTTTTGTTGCGTACTGGATCAACGGAGATGACATTGACGCGCTTCTGCGCGACTTTTTCTTTCAACTGCTCAAGATAGGCAAACGACTCGTGCGTTTCACATGTCCAGCCCACTTGTAGGTTTTTGACCGGATCGTTACCCCACAACACGATGTTGTCGCTGTTTTCGAGGATCAGATCCCATGATGTGCCTTGCGCGTACACCTCGGTGGAACCCAACACATAAGGCAAAATAGTTTGCCCCGCGCCGGTTGAATAGTCGCCGACCTTTTTCACGGAGTAACCATGCAAACCCATCGCACGCTGCATATGGTTGTTACAGCTGTGCATCTGACCGGTTTGACGCCAACCAGTTTGTCCAGTGTGCAAAGCCCAAGGGCCATACTCTTTTTGCACGCGTTCCAACTCACGATAGAAGAGATCCAGAGCCTCATCCCAAGTGACTCGAACAAAACGGTTGTTGCCGCGTGTATCGGTCGAGTACTTATGCTTTTTCAACCAATCCAAACGCACCATAGGGTAGCGTACACGAGAGGGGCTGTAGATGATCCCTTTGATGCCATTTAGCATATCGGTTGGGTACTTATCGACTTCAAGCGGCTTGATTTCTTGTACTTTCCCGCCCCAGATACGGGCGCGAAATGCGCCCCAGTGTGAGCCAGATACCTTCCAGGTACCCTCCACTTCTCCGGCGTGCGCCGCAGCCGACGTCAATAAGCTCGGCCCAATCAAGGAGGCAGCACTGGTTCCCGCGACACCTTTTAGAAAACTTCTTCTTGTGATTGCCATTATTTGTTACTCCATTGCCGCGAATTAGTGGTGACCATCTGAGAAATCAGAAGAGTGTTTTTGCAGGTATTTGAGCACTAAGGCTTCGGTATCAGTGTCAAAGTTGACGAAGGCAATCATGCCATCGAGCATCCCCACCCAGCCATTGGCACTAAAGTGCGCCTCATCAGGCTGCGTATGACACGTCGAGCAGTTGGTTTGATACGCTTGGCCGGCAGCGCTCCAAATCGGCTCGAAATCCGAGACCATCGACTCTTTTTTCATCCACAAGTCCACGGCCACTTTTTCCCATGGCAAACCCGTGAGTTCGTCTTCTTTGCTTTCCCCTGTCACCACTTGGTCACCTTGAGAAACATCACGCGTCAAAATGGCCGTTGAGATGTTCATACCAAAATCTTCTTGAATGACACGTCCAAAGCCTTTCGCCTTACGCCAGCCGTCGATCTCTACTTTGATCATGTCGCCCTTTGTTTCCACAATTGCCACTTGGCTTGCTGGGCTAAGTAGGCCCGCTTCGGTGGTCGCGCTTTCGTCGGTATAGAGAGGCAAGTGACGAATCGAAACCACAGAGTTGCCCACATTGTATGAGGTGCCGTTAGCGACCTGTTCAAGATCCCCCACAATGCCGCTCGCCGCTTCCATATTGTTCGGTAAGTGGTGCGCAATGCCTTTGTGACAATCCACACAGCTTTGATCGCGCTCAGCCGCGGATTGCATTTGAATGCGCGCGGTTGGCGACATCAAATCAAAATCCATCGATTCGTAGTTGTGACAGTTTTTACACTCCAGTGATCCATTGGCCGAGAAACGGTCCCATTCGTGACGGGCTAACTCAAGACGGCGCGCTTCAAATTTCTCAGGCGTATCGAGATCACCAAACACCTGCGCAAACACCTCTTTGGAGGCCTGCATTTTACGTGCAATTTTATCCGTCCAGTTGTGAGGTACGTGACAGTCAGGACAGGTTGCGCGAACCCCTGAATGGTTTTTCCAGTGCACGGTTTCTTGCAGCTCAACATAGACGTTGTCACGCATGGTGTGACAACTGATACAGAACTCTTCGGTGTTGGTCGCTTCTAGCGCTGTGTTGAATCCACCCCAGAAAATCACCCCAGCAATAAAGCCACCCATGGTGAGCACACCTAGGCTGATATGAACTGCAGGGCGAGTCATGGTTCGCCACAGCTTAACAATTAGTGCTTTCATCATTCTTTCTCTTTCATCTTATTCTTAACGTCAGTGATGGTTCTTGGTTTAACCGTGCGTCATTAACCGTGCGTTCCCGGTGGTCCCATGAAAAAGACCTGTAGCATCCAGACGATGAATCCGTATCCACCCACCAGTACGACACTCAACACGGGGAAAAGAATCACTGTGATGAAGAGGAACGATTTCCACTCCAAGGAGCGCTTTTCGCCACTCTCTATTTTCTTAACATTACTCATACATTTGCCTGCCCTGTCACTGATGCTCACTTTGAGCGCTGATCGATACGCACAAATTTCGTACAACTGATAGACGTAATGGTAGACCACACATTCTGTGGGGTTCAATCGAATTCAAGCCCATCACAGCGACTATTCGACACTTTTTTGAGCTGACACAGAGATGTGATGGATTGCGATTTTATGTGTTAAATAAGGTGCATTTGTGAAGAAATATGAACAAGAAGAAAGAGTTAAAAAACGGTTACTCACATAACATTTCACTTTCAAACTGGCTTAAAAAACGTAAGCCTGAGCGCTCAACTTCCCAACAAATTGTTAAATTATTATTAGTGAGAAACGGGAATTACGGGCTCAATCCGAGCGCAGCGGCCAATCTGTCACAATGAACGCAATGGTGTAGAATAAACGCGAATATGGAGATGAATAATGAGCAGTGTGGTGGATATTCCTTGGCCCATTCTTGGGCTGTTTTTTCTTACTTTGAGCGTTCCGCTCTCTATCAGTCGCTACTATCAACTGAACATTGGCAAAGATGCGCTCATAGGCGTCGCGAGAATGACGCTGCAACTGGCCCTGGTTGGGGTCTATCTCGAATACCTGTTTGAACTCAATAGCCCGCTGGTCAATGTGCTCTGGCTCGCCGTGATGATTTTGATTGGCGCCAGTTCCATCATCAACAAAGCGCGTTTACCTCGCCGGCCATTGATGGCGGTCGTCACCACAAGCCTCATCGTCGGCCTGACGCCAGTGTTGCTGATTATCACCGCTTTGGTCGTGAGACCCACGCCGTTTTATCACGCTCAGTACTTAATTCCGCTCGCTGGCATGCTTCTGGGCAACAGTTTGAGCGGCAATATCGTCGCGCTGCAACATTTTTACACCGCCTTTGAGCAGCGCAATTCAGAGTACCAAGCGGCGATCTCACTGGGCGCGCCACCCAGCTTTGCTACCCTGCCTTTTGTTCGCGAAGCGATTCAAAAATCCGTGGCACCCACATTAGCCTCAATGACCACCAGCGGACTGGTGACGTTACCAGGGATGATGACTGGTCAAATTTTAGGCGGAGCAAGCCCTATCATTGCGATCAAATACCAAGTGATGATCATGGTAGCGATATTTGTCATGATGACCATCTCCATTACCACCACGCTTCGGCTGAATATTGCGGTCAACTTTACCCAATCGGGTCAAACACGGGTCAAAAGGATCGAGCCTGAACAGGAATAGATCTTATCCACAGATTCTGTGGATAACCGTGGTGATACCTAGCCTTGGTCGAGACGAAAAACGTAAATTTTGACGATTATAGAAAAATTCCTTTACTTTCATCCGAGTATGATTTATTTCGATAACTGTAATAAACAGGTCACAAAATGACCATAGGATGCAATCGGTAACTGCAAAGGAGTGTTGTTATGATAGTTAATCCATTACACCAAGTGTGCGATCAAGAAGAGGTAGGCAGTGAAGAGCTGCGTGATTGGCTGGTCTCTTTGCCCAAAGAACTGCTGCCATTTGATGAGCCCTATCATCAAAGCCTCGATTAATCAGAGACGATACGAAAAAACCTAGCGCGAGCTAGGTTTTTTGACTCAACTAAACATCCAGACGGTGTTTCTAAATGTGATCAAATTCAAGCACTAAAAATAAGGAAATAAGATTTAGCTTTCAGAAGTGATCATTGGCCACTAAAAAAGAGTGGTTGAGCTAACAAAACTCGCCGCAAGGCGTTGTTCTAACGGGGCTGGGCGCTTATGGTGAGATCGACGATAGAAACAGAAGGAAACCGTCTATGAAATACTCCAGCGAGCACCTTTCTGAACTGAATCTCTTACTTCAGTTCGATATCAGCAGCGCAGCGACTGGCATCAAAGTGCACCACGAGGCGTCGCAAGAGATGCAATCCGCGGTGGCTCGTCTGTATCAAAAGGGGCTTTGTACGCTACCTGATGGTGGCTACCTGACGGACGAAGGCATTGAAGTGGCCGAGCACGCTGATAAGATTCTTCGAGTGCTGTGCAGCTAATTATCCGCCACGGGTAACTGAGTCACGTTACCCGGTTCTTGTTGTCTTTTCTGAACACTGGCCGCGATCGACAGTGGATCGACTTTGGCGAGGCCTTGATTAAAGATGTCTCGCCACTTGCGCCCCTCTTCACTGTTGTTAAACGCCAAAAAGAGATCTTTTTCTGCCAATAAGGTGGGGTTCATTCGCAACCGCTTTGATAATAAGGCAGAGCGAGAATCACGCCGAATCAAAAAATCGAGCACATTGGCATCAATCACCGCCGCATCCAATCGCCCTTTTGCCACTTTATAGACATTACGTAAATCATCGAGTGTCTCTTCCACTGTGAGGGAGCCGGAAGCGACCATCTGATCAAATTCTGGTGTATTGACATAGCCTTTCACGGTTCCAAGGCGGTATTGAGTGAGATCGCTGAGTGTGCTCCAACGAATGGGGGATTGGGTATTTTCCACCAGCCCTAGCGGACCGCGACCAATCGGGTCTGAAAACACAAACTCTTGTGTATCAAAATAATATTCGGGGAAGTAACCGATGTACTGGGCTTTGCGACTGGCCGTCGTCACCGTTCTGACCCAAGGCTTGAACTCAACCACTAACTGGTAGCCCATGGCGGCAAACGCTTCCTTGGCAATGGCGACGGAGACACCCTGCTCAATCATCTCTTCACCTGAATACGGTGGCCAGTTGAGTGACGTCATCACGACACGTTTATTAGCCTGTACCTGCCATGTCAGTAACAACAGAGCAAACCACCACTTGATCATCTTACCTTCCTTTTTCAACGCCTTCGCAGCCATCGCTATTCAAGCCAGTGACATCCAAGGTTTGGCGCCCATTGCCAACCCATTGTCTCACTTTTAATAATAGCGTGATTGACTCAATTCGCTAGATTCATTTTAGCCAACACCTCTGCGTGGCCTTGCGATACGGTTGCGAACACTTTCACAATGCTTTTCATTGCACCTAACGCAAGATAGAGTAAAGGAAACAAATGAAGGAAGGATGTCATGAGTCATATAGCGGTTATTGGCGGCGGATGGTTAGGTCGCCCACTTGCTCAATACTTGGAATCCATTGGCCATCAGGTGTCGGTCAGCCGCACCAGTAAGGCAGGGGCAGATGAGCTCAAAGCAGCGCACCTCGATGGCTTTATCTGCCAGCTCGAGAGTCCGCAGTCTGAGGTGGAACGCTCACTCAGCGCGATTCAACCTTCGATCGTGATCGGTTGTTTTCCGCCAGGTTTTCGTAAAGGTAAGGGTGATGAATACGCCGAGCAGTGGAAAAAACTCGCCACAGCCTGTGTCAATATCGGGGTCAACAAGCTGGTAATGGTCAGCTCGACCACGGTTTACCCATCAGTGGCGAAAGAGATGTATGAGGACGACGCGACGTTAGCATTGGCCAATACGCACAGTACCTTTTCTGACAATGCCAAAATCATGCTCCGTGCTGAGCAACACGTTCAAGATTCTGGGTTGCGTTTTGCCATCGTTCGTTGCAGCGGTCTTATTGGCCCTGAGCGTCACCCTTCTCGATTTGCAGCCAAGCTTCGCCAAGTCAGTCGCCTTGCGCCCGCTAATATGATTCACCTACTCGATGCCATAGGTGCAGTCAGTTTTGCAGCTCTGCATGACAACAATATGGTAGTCAATGCCACGACGCCTAATACCGTGAGCAAAGCGCAATTTTATCAAACTGCGTTAGAAAGAGCTGGGCTGTCAGAGCCCCTACCACCGATTGTCGACGTGGAAGATAAACGGATTATGGCGGACCGTTTGCTAGAGCTCGGTTACCGTTTTCATTTCCAACATACGCTAGAGGCGCTGTGAGTCACACCATGAGACTGTATCAACATCTTGAGCACCTATGGGCGTATATGAGACTCAACCAGCCATTAGAGCGTTGTGACGGTTTGTTGGTTCTCGGCAGTAACGATGTGCGTGTTGCAGAGCACGCCGCAAAGCTCTACCTCGACGGCTGGGCCAAGACGGTAATCTTCAGCGGCGGTGCCGGGCGCTTGACGCAGGGTCTGTTTGCCGACAGTGAAGCCGACACCTTTGCTCAAATTGCCATCGATATGGGCGTTCCACGCCGTGATATTGTGATAGAAAGCCAAGCCACGAATACCGGCGAAAACCTGCTGTTTAGTGCTGAAAAGCTCCAACGATTGAACATTCAGCTCGATTCGATTCTATTGGTACAAAAACCGTATATGGAGCGGCGCTGCTATGCTGCGTTTTTAAAACAGTGGCCTCTACCCTATCGGCAGGTGTTCGTCACTTCGCCGGCATTAACAGTCTGGGACTATTTCAATGAAGAGATTGACCTTGACACCACAGTGCGGGCAATGCTTGGCGATTTCGAGCGAATAAAAACCTATCCACAGCTTGGGTTTCAGGTCGAGCAAGTGGTGCCAGATTCCGTCGAACAGGCGTATCGTGCACTCAAAGCCATCTTTGATTGAACGACAGTTTAGCCTCATAGCAAAACAACAAGGCCAGATCGCGATGATCTGGCCTTGGTATTATTCGTGTTTGGATTTAGTGTACCGCTTCTTCTTGCTCGCCTAAGTATTTGAAGGTCAGCGCGTCGCCATCAAGGTCGACTTTCACTGTGCCACCGTTAACTAAGGAGCCAAAGAGCAGCTCGTTCGCCAAAGGTTTCTTCAACTGCTCTTGGATCACGCGGCCCATTGGACGTGCACCCATCGCCTTATCGTAACCTTTGAGCGATAGCCAGTGACGAGCATCATCAGAGACTTCCAACGACACGCCGCGTGCATCCAGCTGAGCTTGCAATTCAACGATGAACTTATCAACCACCTGATGAATAACATGTTCATCCAGGCTGTTAAACCAGATGATGTTATCCAAGCGATTTCGAAACTCAGGTGTAAAGACCTTCTTAATTTCTGCCATCGCATCATGGCTGTGATCTTGCTGAATGAGACCGATGGATTTCTTCTCGGTTTCTTTCACGCCCGCATTAGTGGTCATCACAAGAATCACGTTACGAAAATCCGCTTTACGGCCATTGTTGTCCGTCAGTGTGCCGTTATCCATCACTTGCAGTAACAAGTTGAAGATATCTGGATGCGCTTTTTCAATCTCATCCAGCAAGACAACGGAGTGTGGATGTTTAATAACCGCATCGGTCAACAAACCGCCTTGATCGTAGCCAACGTAACCTGGAGGCGCACCGATTAAACGGCTCACCGAATGACGCTCACCATACTCAGACATATCAAAACGAAGCAGTTCGATACCCATGAGTTTAGAAAGCTGCACAGTGACCTCGGTTTTACCCACCCCGGTTGGGCCCGCAAACAAGAAAGAACCGACCGGTTTGTTGTCGTTACCTAGCCCAGCGCGAGTCAGCTTAATCGCCTCACTCAAGGCATCTATGGCATCGTCTTGACCAAACACCAACATCTTCATCTTCTCATCCAAGTTCTGCAAAATTTCTTTGTCAGAAGAGGAGACGGATTTCTCTGGGATGCGCGCCATTTTAGCGACCATCGCCTCGATGTCGGCCACACCGACGGTTTTCTTACGACGACTGGCTGGGGCTAAGCGGCTGCGCGCGCCCGCTTCATCAATGACGTCAATCGCTTTGTCTGGCAAGTGACGCTCGTTGATGTATTTTGCCGACAATTCAACCGCGGCACGCAAGGCTTTGTTGGTGTAACGCACTTCGTGGTGCGCTTCATATTTGGGTTTCAGTCCCATCAAGATCTTGGTGGTATCATCAAGCGAAGGTTCCACCACGTCAATTTTTTGGAAGCGACGCGACAACGCTCGCTCTTTTTCAAAGATGTTGCTGTACTCTTGGTACGTAGTGGAGCCAATACAGCGTAACTTGCCACTGCTGAGGAGCGGTTTGATGAGGTTGGCGGCGTCCACTTGACCACCAGACGCCGCACCCGCACCGATGATGGTGTGAATCTCATCGATAAATAGGATGGCATCTTGCTCTTTTTCAAGCTGCTTTAAGATGGTTTTGAAACGTTTTTCAAAATCACCGCGGTATTTGGTGCCCGCCAGCAGCGAGCCGATATCGAGCGAGTAGATCACGCTGTTGGCGATGATTTCAGGCACTTGCCCTTCGACGATTCTCCACGCCAAGCCTTCCGCGATCGCCGTTTTACCAACGCCCGCTTCACCCACCAACAGTGGGTTATTTTTACGTCGGCGACACAGGACTTGGATAGTCCGTTCTAACTCTTTATCGCGCCCAATCAATGGGTCAATTTGGCCTTGCTTCGCCACTTGATTGAGGTTAGTCGCGAAACTTTCTAGACGTTCTTCAGAGCCTGACTCTTCGACACTGTCACTGCCAAAGGAATCCGATGAAGAGGACTCATCACCCGAACTGGACGCTTTGGTAATGCCGTGAGAGATAAAGTTGACGATGTCCAACCGGCTGATGTCGTTTTTCTTCAACAGATAAGCAGCATGGGATTCTTGCTCGCTAAAGATAGCAACGAGAACATTCGCGCCAGTCACTTCGCTGCGACCAGACGATTGCACGTGAAAAACGGCTCGCTGCAGCACACGCTGGAAGCTCAACGTTGGCTGCGTTTCACGGGTTTCGTCGTTATCAGGAATCAGGGGGGTGGTTTGATCGATGAAAATGTCCAACTCGGCACGAAGTGCATCGATGTCAGCCTGGCAGGCTTTCAATGCCTCTCGCGCAGCATCATTTTCTAACAATGCTAGCAGGAGGTGCTCGACGGTCATAAACTCATGTCGTTTGTCACGTGCACGTGAGAACGCGCCGTTTAGACTCGACTCTAATTCTTTGTTCAGCATAAGTACCTCCTAAATAGAACAACGATGGTTGCTCGAACAAACGTTACGCTTGTTCCATTGTACAAAGCAGGGGATGCTCATTTTCCTTGGAATACATTGTGACTTGCGCCACTTTGGTTTCAGCGACTTCCGCGGTGTAGGTGCCGCAGACCGCTTTACCTTCATAATGCACTTTGAGCATCACCTGAGTTGCCTTATCAATATCCATAGAGAAAAAACGCTCTAGGATTTCGATGACAAAGTCCATGGGGGTGTAATCATCATTGTTCAATACAACGTTATACATGGACGGTGGCTTAATTTCTGTTCTTTCTTGCTCCAGTAAGTCAGAATCTGGAGTCACCCATTCAAACTGCTTGCTCATGACTCTTCAACAATTAGGTTTATCTGGTTTCAGTTTACCACTTCATGGAAGAGAAGTTTTAGATTTTGCTCTTGTAATTTAGACCATTTAAGCACAACAAAAATTTCACGCTTACTTAGAGACTAATCCACCATTTCCAAGCCTGCAAATAAAAGATTTTTATTCTCTCAAGCCCTCTATCTGATTGATTAAAAAGAAGCCAAAATCGCTAAATTGTCAAAATCACCCCATAGACTAGAAATTGAAAACCGTTGCAAAAATGTAAATCTCAAAAGTGATTTGTTTGCAAATATGTAGAGTGTAATACGTTTTTTCTATTGACTGTGTTCAATCATTGGCTACATTGGTCAAATAGTGAGTAAAAATTTGGCAGCGGCTGAATGGAAATTCACTTTTTGTTTACACGTCACATTTTGACAACATTCCGCGCTAGACGGTCATCAAATGGCAACAGGAATGGCGGCAGTATAGAGCGGAGTTGAAATCGGTCGTGTAACCACCAACAACGTCAGTAAACAATGCATGAGGGATGTATAGCATGGCTACAGGTACAGTAAAATGGTTTAACAATGCCAAGGGATTTGGTTTTATCTGTCCAGAAGGTGAAGAGAGTGATGTGTTTGCGCACTACTCAACCATTCAAATGGATGGGTATCGTACTCTGAAAGCAGGCCAACAAGTCAATTTTGAAGTGGAAGAAGGTCCCAAAGGCTACCACGCTAGCGTGGTGACACCAGTGGACGCTCAACCAGCTAAATAACCGCTGCCAAAAAACTTCGCCCGATTCTTCGGTGCCGCAAATCTAACGCAATAAAAAACCCGCTCAGTCAGCGGGTTTTTGTTTATCGGCTCGCCAGTCTATTAGCGATTAATGATGCTGTTGAGTGTTGCGCTTGGTCGCATTAGCGTCGCGGCCTTTTCAAACACTGGTGCGTAGTAGCCACCCAGATCGCCCGCGACACCTTGAGCACCATTGAGCTCAGCGATAATCGCCTCTTCGTTGTCTTGCAACGACTTCGCAATCGGCGCAAACTCCGCCGCAAGCTCAGCATCAGCGGTCTGCTCTGCTAACGCTTTTGCCCAGTAGCTCGCTAGGTAGTAATGGCTGCCACGGTTATCAAGCTCGCCAACTCGGCGAGACGGTGACTTGTTGTTGTCAAGGAACTCACCGGTCGCCTTATCAAGGGCATCGGCCAGCACTTGCGCTTTAGCATTGCCTGTCACGACGCTGAGGTGTTCCAGTGACGCTGCTAATGCCAAAAACTCACCTAATGAATCCCAACGCAAATGGTTCTCTTTTTCCACCTGTTGAACGTGCTTCGGCGCGCTGCCGCCCGCCCCTGTTTCAAACAGACCACCGCCGTTCATTAGCGGTACGATAGACAACATTTTGGCTGAAGTTCCCAACTCAAGAATTGGGAACAAGTCCGTCAAGTAGTCACGCAGCACGTTACCTGTCACAGAGATGGTATCAAGACCTTCTTTAATGCGCTCTAGCGAGTATTTGCACGCCTCAAGTGGTGCAAGGATCTTGATCTCTAGACCAGAGGTGTCGTGCTCAGGTAAGTACGCGTTCACTTTTTTGATCAACTGAGCATCATGAGCACGATTTTCATCCAACCAGAATACCGCAGGGACGCCGGTTGCGCGTGCACGTGTCACCGCAAGTTTTACCCAGTCTTGAATCGGTGCATCTTTCACTTGGCACATACGGAAGATGTCACCCGCTTCCACCGATTGCTCAAGCAGCACCTGGCCGTTGGTGTCAACAACACGGACAGCACCATCGGCGTCGAGAATAAAGGTCTTGTCGTGTGAGCCGTACTCTTCCGCTTTCTGCGCCATCAAACCCACGTTAGGCACGCTACCCATAGTGGTTGGATCAAACGCACCGTGCTCTTTACAGAAATCAATCACCGCTTGGTAGATACCCGCGTAGCTGCGATCTGGAATCATCGCTTTGGTGTCTTTCTGTTTGCCGTCAGGGCCCCACATTTGACCGGATGCACGAAGCATAGCCGGCATCGAGGCATCAACGATGATGTCACTTGGCACGTGAAGGTTGGTGATACCGCGATCAGAATCGACCATAGCTAATGGTGGTTGAGTTTCATACACCGCTTGAAGCGCGGCTTCAATCTCGGCTTTTTGATCTTGCGGCAAGGCTTCAATCTTGCTGTACACATCGCCGATACCATTTTTGACATCAACGCCGAGTTTCTCAAACAGCTCACCATACTTAGCAAACACGTCTTTGTAGTAGACTTTCACGGCATGACCGAAAATCACTGGGTCAGAGACTTTCATCATGGTCGCTTTCATGTGCAGTGATAGCAGCACATCTTTTTGCTTCGCGTCTGCAATCTCTTGCTCAAAGTACGCCACGAGTGCGTTTTTGTTCATCACCGCGCAATCAATGATCTCTTTATCTTGCAGGGCGAACGGCGCTTTCAGTTGTTTTGTGCTGCCGTCTTTCGCGACAAATTCGATGGTCACTTTGGTCGCATGCTCGACCGTCACCGACTTCTCGCTACCGAAGAAATCTTTGTCATCCATACTCGAGACATGAGATTTCGACTCTTTTGACCACGCGCCCATTGAATGTGGGTTTTTCTTTGCGTAGTTCTTGACTGAAAGCGGCGCACGGCGGTCAGAGTTACCTTCACGTAGCACCGGGTTCACTGCACTGCCTTTGATCTTGTCGTAGGTCGCTTTGATCGCTTCCTCTTCGTATGTACTTGGCTCTTCAGGGTAGTTCGGCAGGTTGTAGCCTTTGGCTTGCAGCTCTTTAATTGCGGCTTTTAACTGTGGGATAGACGCCGAAATGTTCGGCAGTTTAATGATGTTGGCATCAGGTGTTTTCGCCAACTCGCCCAATTCAGCAAGCGCATCACCGATACGCTGTTCTGGCTTCAGATGCTCAGGGAAGCTCGCGATGATACGACCGGCGAGTGAAATATCGCGTGTGTCTACGTCAATGCCTGAGGAGGCAGTGAAAGACTGGATAATTGGCAGTAGTGAGTAGGTCGCTAGCGCTGGCGCTTCATCGGTGATCGTGTAAATAATTGTAGGCTTTTCTGTAGGCATGAAATTTCCCTATTTGTTCTGACAAACCCATTGGATGCATGGGCTTTTGTGGTCTGTCCGCGACAAGTAGATAATACCAACACGAATGTGGTTGCCTTGGTATCGTCATCCCCTCACTTGTTGCGATTTAGATGTCTCTTTTTTTGTTTGGCCATCGCCGTTGAAACTTTGTGTTTCGCTGACTCGGCGTCCATGAGAACGTAATCGTTATAATTAAACAAAATCGGCAAAATAGTCTATTATCTTGTGCGCCAATCCTGATTCGAGGCGCGCACATCATAGCGTAATTCGAGATAGATCGAAACTTTCGCCCACACTTCGTTTACATTTTTGCAAGGTAGTTAACATGTCACCACGCTCAAGACGCGAGTCTCAGCCCGCTTCACCACGCAACGGTCAAACACGTTTAAAACGACCGTTTGGCGCGCAAGATGCCAAGCGCAGCTCGTCTAAACATCGCAGAAAAAAGCCAAGTCAACGAGCGAAGATCGCGCCATCAGAACGTAAGGTGATCGTCTTCAATAAACCCTATGACACCTTGAGCCAGTTCACCGATGGGGAGGGAAGAAAAACCCTAGCCGACTACATAGATGTTAAAGATGTGTACGCCGCTGGAAGACTCGATCGTGACAGTGAAGGGCTGATGGTGCTGACGAATGACGGCATCTTCCAAGCCAAACTGACTTCACCCAAATCGAAAGCCCCTAAAACCTATTGGGTACAAGTAGAAGGCGAACCGAGCGATGCGGATCTCGACAAGCTTCGCCAAGGGGTTGAATTAAAAGATGGCATGACACTGCCGGCCACCATCGAACGCATGGACGCGCCTGATATTTGGGAGCGCAACCCGCCGGTGCGTTTTCGCGCCTCGATTCCAACGACTTGGCTCGCCGTCACCATCATCGAAGGTCGTAATCGCCAAGTCAGACGCATGACCGCGCACATCGGCTTCCCGACTCTTAGGCTTGTGCGCTACTCGATGGGTGACATCACGTTAGGCGATTTGCAGCCAGGCGAGTGGCAAACCGTCGACTTGTAACTGCCCTTGTTATAAATGATTCTTCGTTACCCTCTCAGAGTAACTTAGGATAAAAAAATACCGCTCTATTGAGCGGTATTTTTTTGGTTTCGTCACCCGTAAAGGGATTACTCTTTATCTTTCGCTGCGGTCACTGCAATCGCTAGCTCTTCAAGCGCGGCAGGGTTAGCAAGGCTAGGCGCGTCGGTCAATAGACAAGCCGCTGCCGTCGTTTTCGGGAACGCAATCACATCACGGATGTTCTCGGTACCACACAACAGCATCACAAGACGGTCGAGACCAAATGCAAGACCCGCGTGCGGCGGCGTACCAAATTTCAGTGCGTCCAATAGGAAGCCAAACTTCAGACGTTGCTCATCCGCATCGATACCAAGAATATCGAATACCGCCGCTTGCATCTCCGCATTGTGGATACGAACAGAACCGCCGCCCACTTCGTAGCCGTTGAGTACCATGTCGTAGGCGTTAGAGTTCGCCGCTGCAGGGTTCGCTTTTAGCTCTTCTGCCGTCACACCGAGAGGCGATGTGAATGGGTGGTGCATCGCGTGCAAGTTGCCTTCATCGTCTTCTTCAAACATTGGGAAGTCAACAACCCATAGAGGCGCCCAAGTGCCTTCTTTTGTCAGCTCTAGGTCTTTGCCCAGTTTCAGACGCAGTGCACCCAGCGCTTCAGCCACGATGTTCGCTTTATCTGCTCCGAACAAAATAATGTCACCAGATTCCGCTTGCGTGCGCTCAAGGATGCCATTGATCACCTCTTCGCTAAGGAATTTAGCCACAGGAGATTGGATACCTTCCATACCCGCCGCACGGTCGTTGACCTTCATCCATGCCAAACCTTTCGCACCATAGATACCAACAAACTCGCCGTAGCCGTCAATTTGTTTACGAGTGAGTGACGCACCACCCGGTACGCGAATCACAGCAACGCGGCCTTTCTCGTCATTGGCTGGACCAGAGAAGACTTTGAACTCAACGTCTTTCACTAGATCTGCAACATCAACAAGCTCTAGTGGGTTACGTAGATCAGGCTTGTCAGAGCCAAAACGGCGAATCGCTTCGCTAAATGGCATGACAGGGAACTCACCAAGGTCAACGTTCAGTAGCTCTAGCCACATGTCGCGAACCATTTTCTCTGTGGTTGCACGCACTTCGTCAGCGGTCATGAATGACGTTTCGATATCGATCTGAGTGAATTCTGGTTGACGGTCAGCACGCAAGTCTTCATCACGGAAACACTTAACGATTTGGTAGTAACGGTCAAAACCCGACATCATCAGCAGCTGTTTAAATAGCTGTGGAGACTGAGGAAGCGCGTAGAAGCTGCCTTTGTGAACACGGCTTGGTACTAGGTAATCACGCGCACCTTCTGGTGTCGCTTTGGTCAGTACAGGTGTTTCGATGTCTAGGAAGCCGTTGTCGTCTAGGAAACGGCGAACAAAGCTAGACGCTTTCGCACGCAGCTTGATGCGGTCGCTCATTTCAGGGCGACGCAGGTCTAGGTAACGGTATTTAAGACGTTGTTCTTCCGAGTTCTTTTGGTTGAAGTCTAGAGGCAGAACGTCACTGCGGTTGATGATCTCAAGACCTTTCGCAAGGATCTCAACTTCACCGGTGGCCATGTCTTTGTTGACTTGGCTTTCTGGACGAACACGCACTTCACCCGTTAGCTTGATACAGAATTCACTACGAAGGGTATTCGCCACTTCGTACGCGTCCGCCATGTCTGGATCCACCACTACCTGTACGATACCTTCGCGATCTCGCATATCGATAAAAATAAGACCGCCTAAATCACGGCGACGGTTTACCCAGCCGCACAGTTCTACAGTTTGTCCTGCTAGGGACTTGTTCAGGTGACCACAGTAATGGGTACGCATAATGAAATTCCCAATCTCTCTAGTAATAAGTTGATGACGCCCTAGCTGACTGCCGCCAGAGCAAAGGTCCATTTATACGCTGAAAGTCATTTTAAATCGACTGTTGCAGCGACAATTTATTGCGTTTTATCGTGCTTTGATGATTTTTACACCAACAAATGGCCAAAAAAGCCGATTTCGCCGTCAAATTGACCCGATTATAACGCCAGATTACCTTTTTCTTCAAAACTCTCGTAGAGTAGAGACATCCGATGCGTATGGAGGGAAGTATGGACAAGTTACCACTAAGATTAGGCTTGACAATGTGGTCAAACAACCACTGGCAGCAGGCGTTTTATGGTAGTGGCACGCAGGCCTCACAACGCCTTGAAAAGTATGCTGAGGTATTCCATACCGTTGAAGGTAACACCACGTTTTACGCCACGCCAACGCCATCAACGGTGAGCAACTGGAAAGCCGCCACGCACGATGATTTTCGCTTTACCTTCAAGCTTCCCAAAGCCATCACCCACCAGCATCAGTTGCAAGGCTGCCAAGCACTGCTTGCCGACTTTATGCACATTATGGCGCCACTGATACCGCGCATTGGGCAATGGACTATTCAACTCCCCGCCGCCTTTGGACCCGAACACTTTTCACAGTTGTCGGCCTTCTGCGCCATGCTGCCACCGGACTTTCCCATCGGTGTTGAAGTGCGCCACCCCGCCTTTTTCGCCAAAGGTGACGCCGAAAAGCGACTCAATCAGTGGCTGCTGGAGCGCAATTACGATCGCATCATTATGGACAGTCGCCCTGTTTTTTCGACCCAGCCGGACAGGCGCTCCCCCTATTTTGCTGCCCTAATTGATGCCCAAGAGAAGAAACCGCGCGTTCCCGTGCACGCCATTGCCACCGGAGCGCATCCTATGGTGCGTTTTATTGGCCATCCTGATGAACCACTCAATGACGTTTTTTTTACTCCTTGGCTCGACAAATTGCCGCAGTGGATAGGCGAAGGAAAGCAGCCTTACCTGATGATCCATACCGCCGACAACCTGGTTGCGCCCGAGCTAGCCGCGAAGCTCTATCGACGTTTGCAACAGCAGGTGTCATTGCCCGATTTAGCGCCATTTCCAAGCCAAGGCGACCACGCGCAAATATCTATGTTTTAAGTCACATGACAAGCGCGCAAAGATCTCATAAAATACGCGCCTTTTTTGACATCTGACGATGGCATGCTTGACTGTTTGCATCGTCCGTAGCGAGAGTGTGTGATGAACCCTAAGAGCAACCCAGATACCATTTTTTCGGCGCCAATCGACAAAATTGGTGACTTCACGTTTGATGAACGTGTCGCAGAAGTGTTCCCTGACATGATCCAGCGCTCGGTACCAGGCTACAGCAACATCATTTCAGCGATTGGCATGTTGGCCGAGCGCTTCGTTAAGCCTCACTCCAACATTTACGATTTAGGTTGTTCATTGGGTGCCGCAACCCTCTCTATGCGTCGCCACATCCAGCAAGAAGGCTGCAAGATTGTCGCTGTCGATAACTCGCAAGCCATGGTTGAGCGATGCAAACTGCACGTCAACGCCTATCGCAGCGATACGCCTGTTGAGGTGGTTGAAGCCGATATTCGACACATCGACATCGACAACGCGTCTGTGGTGGTCTTGAACTTCACGCTGCAATTTCTCTCACCACAAGACCGCTACAGTTTGCTAGAGAAGATTTACGCGGGTTTAAGACCTGGCGGTATTCTCATTTTGTCAGAGAAATTTGTCTTTGATGATGTCGGCGCCAACGAGCTATTAATTGATTTGCACCATGACTTTAAACGCGCCAATGGCTATAGCGAACTCGAGATCAGCCAAAAGCGCAGCGCGATTGAAAACGTCATGCGTCCTGATTCCATCAAAGCGCATAAAGAGCGCTTTGCCAAGATTGGCTTTAGCAGTTTTGACGTTTGGTTTCAGTGTTTTAACTTTGGTTCTATGTTCGCGATTAAGTAGTCATCACGATCAGATGGTGTCCATCAACGAATAGTGTTGTACGACACCCATCTCCACATTTGCACGCGCCGAGTCCCTAGAGGCCGCGAGCAACCATAAACACCTAGGGGCATGCCTGTATCAACGAGGACCTTGTTTTCATGTTTAATTTTGCCGATTTCTATCAACTGATCGCTCAAGACACGCGTCTGCAACCTTGGCTGAATGTTCTACCACAGCAGTTGACCGATTGGCAAAATGCCGAACACGGTGATTTTGGCCGCTGGTTAAAAGCACTGAACAAGATCCCAGAAGGCGCGCCAGATCAAGTCGATGTTAAACATTCGGTGACGTTGAGCAATGACACGCCATTCCATGAGGGCGAGTTAAAGAAACTCGAAAACTTACTGCGTACCTTCCACCCTTGGCGTAAAGGGCCGTACACCGTACACGGTATCCATATTGATACTGAGTGGCGCAGCGACTGGAAGTGGGATCGTGTCCTCCCTCATATCTCTCCACTGAAAAATCGCAGTGTGCTGGATGTCGGTTGTGGCAATGGCTATCACATGTGGCGCATGCTGGGCGAAGGCGCGCGTCTTACGGTCGGCATCGACCCATCACACCTGTTTTTGATCCAGTTTGAAGCGATTCGCAAACTGATGGGCGGTGATCAACGAGCTCATCTTCTGCCGCTGGGTATAGAACAACTGCCAAAACTGGAAGCCTTTGATACCGTCTTTAGCATGGGTGTGCTCTACCATCGCCGCTCGCCGCTTGATCACTTGATCCAACTTAAAGATCAATTGGTGGCAGGCGGAGAGCTGGTGCTCGAAACTCTGGTTATCGAAGGCGATGAAACATCCGTATTGGTGCCGACATCTCGCTATGCACAGATGCGAAATGTGTACTTCTTCCCTTCCGCCAAAGCGCTTAAAGTCTGGCTGGAACTGGTTGGCTTTGAACAGGTGCGTATTGTGGATGAAAACGTCACGAGCACTGGCGAACAGCGCACCACCGATTGGATGACGCATAACTCATTGCCAGACTATTTAGACCCAAGCGATCCGAGCAAAACCGTGGAAGGCTATCCGGCGCCACGACGTGCGATCTTGGTGGCGAAGAAACCCAACTAGGAATTCCGAATTTCTTAAAGATTTGACAATACGTTAACGCATTTTTGCTATCGAATCGTTACTCTCCAAACCCTTACTTTCTGCCGCCTAATACGCCCAGTCAGTAAGGGACTATTTCTTTGTTTTTATCTCTGTTTTACTGCCCAATTTAGGTTGATTAATGTTTTCAAGATTGACTCCGCTTGTCGCCCTTGCTGTGCTTTCAGGCTGCGCGACAACTGACGAAAAGCCGTACCATCAAGAAACACTCGCCGCGATTTCAGCGCAAGAAACCTCTCTTAATAACAAGCTCGAAAACATCGCCCTGCAACTGAGCAATCAGTCCGACTACATCGAAAGCCTAGAGGGCCAAGTCTTGGTGTTAGGTGGTGAGGTGGGTGAACTGAAAAAACGCGTCAACACACCGAGCAAAGCACAAACCACACCCAAAGCGCCCACGCAGAAAATTGTCAAGGTTGACCCAAGTAACCGCATTGTGCTGGGAGAAATCGAGACGGTCACCATAGACAACGTCTCACAACGTTTTGACGCCCGAGTTGACACCGGCGCTGCGACCTCGTCACTCAATGCTGTCGACATTGCGGAGTTTGAGCGCAACGGCAAAAACTGGGTTCGCTTCCACCTCTCCGATGGTGTCACAGAGTTAAATGATGACAACTGGATCGAAGCGCCCGTGGTTCGCCATGTCAAAATTCGTCAATCCACCAATGAAGAACTGGAGCGACGAGTCGTGGTTGAACTTTGGGTCAAACTTGGAAAAATTCATGAAAAAGCGCAGTTTACATTGGCAGATCGCTCTCAAATGAGTCATCCTGTTCTTCTAGGTCGTGAATTCATCCGTGACATCGCCGTCGTCGATGTCAGCAAGAAGTACATTCACACGGAAGTTGCAAAAAAATAATAAGGTAACAGTATGACGTCAAAAGTCCCTTTTTATATTTCAGTGGTTGTCCTGATCTGCGTAGGGATTGCGCTGAGTCTATTTCGCCACCAAAGCTATGGTGTGCCTTGGACGCCAGGAGAAACGCGCCAAGTCTGGGATATCGAGGCTCGTATTGAATTTAATGCGCAAAATAAGCCCGTCAAAGCCTCCCTTGCTGCGCCTCATACACAATCGGGTTTTACCCTGATTAGCGAGTCGTCATCTTCTCCAGGCTATGGTGTTTCCTACATCGACACCGAAACTGGGCGACGTGCCGAGTGGTCCATTCGCCAAGCGAGCGGCGCGCAAACCATCTACTACAAAGCGCAGTTTTTGGTTGACCCGCAAGCCGACGTCGACCCGATTCCACCTGTTGCCGCCACCACCAAACCCACTTTCGATGGTCCTGTCGAAGCAGCAGCCAATGCATTGATTGAACTCGCTAATCAACGCTCTGCCGATGACATCACCTTTACCCGCGAACTGATCAAATCCATCAACGACTCAGACAGCCAGAACGCGGCGTTAATTCTCAATCGCATGTCTAAAATTGAAGCAGTAAGCAAACTGCTCGCCTATGCGGATATCCCAAGTAAAGTCGTCGGTGTTATCGAGCTGGAAGATGGCCGTCGTCGCCAAAGCATTCAGCAGATGAACCAAGTGTGGGATGGCAAAAGTTGGGTGCTGTTCAACCCAAGCAAAGCGAGCCAAGTCACCGCAGAGAACATTCTGGTGTGGGATGAATCGAACGTCTCACTACTTGATTTGATTGGCGGTCAAAACAGTCAAGTCCACTTCTCCATGATTGCTCAGGAAGTCTCGCCGTCTCAAGCGACGATGGACAAAGTGCAAGCCGACGGTTTACTCAACTTCTCTATTCATAGCTTGCCACTAGAAGAGCAAGCCATGTTCAAAACCATCATGCTGATCCCAATTGGCGCCTTGATTGTGGTTTTCTTACGCGTGCTGATTGGTCTGAAAACCTCCGGCACCTTTATGCCCGTTCTGATTGCGGTTGCCTTTGTGCAAACTCAGCTTGTGACCGGTATTGTCGGCTTCCTATTGATCGTCGGTACTGGCTTGGTTATCCGCAGCTATCTCTCTAAGCTCAACCTGCTTTTGGTGGCGCGGATTTCGGCGGTCATCATCACGGTGATTATGATCATCTCGGTGTTTACCGTGGTGGCATTTAAAATTGGCTTGACCGAAGGTCTCTCGATCACCTTCTTCCCAATGATCATACTATCTTGGACCATTGAACGCATGTCGATTCTCTGGGAAGAGGAAGGCGCTAAAGAGGTAGTATTGCAAGGTGGGGGCTCGCTACTGACTGCTGTACTGGTCTACCTAGCGATGACCAACCCTTACATTCAACACCTGACCTTTAACTTTATTGGTCTGCAACTGATCGTACTGGGCGGTATTTTGTTACTCGGTACCTACACTGGATACCGTCTGACTGAGCTGCGTCGCTTTAAGCCATTAGCGGAGGACTGAACGATGTTTTCACGTTTTACCTCTCCGAGTAAGCTGCGCCACAAGGGCATTATGGGCATGAACCAACGTAACCACAGTTATATTGGTCGCTACAATGACCGTTCAAAATACCCCTTGGTGGACGATAAGCTGAAAACCAAGATCATTGCCGAGATGCATGGCGCGACGACACCGAAGCTTATCGGCGTTATCAGTAACCAAGCCGAAGTCAAACGTATTCACAATATGGTGCTCGATTGGCCTGGTTTTGTTATCAAGCCAGCACAAGGCAGTGGTGGCAAGGGGATCCTTGTTATCACCTCTCATAAGGATGGCGTCTACACCAAGCCTTCCGGTGCCACCATCAATAAAGAAGATGTCGAACGTCACATCAGTAATGCCCTCGCTGGGCTCTTCTCGCTCGGTGGCAAGAACGATGTCGCTGTGGTTGAAAATCTGATCAAATTTGATGATTGCTTTGATGGCTTTAGCTACGAAGGGGTGCCCGATGTGCGCATCATCGTATTTAAAGGCTACCCAGTGATGGCTATGATGCGCTGCTCGACCGCTGCGTCTGATGGCAAAGCGAACTTGCACCAAGGCGCCGTGGGCGTCGGGATCGATATTGCAACCGGCCGCGCGGTGCGAGCGGTGCAGTTTGACCAACCGATTACTCATCACCCAGACACCGGCAAAGAGCTGGCGACCCTACAAGTGCCTCATTGGGAGCGCCTTCTGGTGCTGGCTTCTAGTGCTTGGGAGATGACCGGTCTCGGTTACATGGGCACCGACATGGTGCTGGACAAAGAAGAAGGGCCTATGGTGCTCGAGCTCAACGCGCGCCCCGGTCTGGCGATTCAAATCGCGAACGGCAGCGGACTACTCCCAAGGCTCCGTCACATTGAAAACATGGGCACGGCTATCCGTTACCCTACACCGGAAGAGCGCGTCGCCTATGCCGCGAAACAGTTTGGAATTTTCGCCAACGAAATTCCTGCTTGATTCCTTAATGTCTAAGTTGCCTTAAACCTCCAATAAAAAATAGCCGCTTAGCGGCTATTTTTGTTTCTGGTCTTTTGTTTCTTGTCGACCTCGGGTGTCACATTAGCTCGCGGCGCGCACGTCAGGGGTAGACTGCAGGCCATATTGACGCTGAATTTTATCCGCAGCTTGCTCGGCAATCATGATGGTCGGGGCATTGGTATTCGCGCCCACCAAGGTCGGCATCACCGACGCATCCACCACCCGCAGCCCTTCTAAGCCTTGTACCTTGAGGTCGGCGTCCACTACCGCATACTCATCGCTGCTGGGCCCCATTTTACAAGTACCGACTGGGTGATACTGGGTATCGGCGCGATTGCGAATGTCTTGTTCGATTTGCGCATCATCGGTGATATCGACCGGATAAAAGTTCTCCCCCCTCACCTCGTCAAACGAACGGCTGTTTAGCATGCGATGCTGCAACTTCCAGCCACGCTTCATCACTTCCATATCGTCTGGGTCAGCAAAAAATTGCGGATCAATTAATGGGGCTTGAGTCGGGTCAGCGCTCGCCAGCTTAACGGTGCCACGGCTTTTCGGCCTTAGCACAGTGACATGGCAACTGAAACCGTGACTGGTGTGGATTTTTCTTGCGTGGTCATCGACCACCGCGACCACAAACACAAACTCAAGGTCCGGCACATCGAGCTCAGGTTCGGAGTACGCGAACGCAATTCCTTCGGCAAAGTTGCTGCTAAGCTTACCTTTGCGCTCAGACATCCACTCAGGCAGCGCCTTGCTCATCTCAGCCGCCATAGAGAGCGACACACCAAAGGTCTCTTTCTTGGCGCTGGTTTTATAGCTATGGACAAGGTCGATGTGATCTTGCAAGTTTTCTCCCACGCCGGGTAGATGGTGGTGGTGAGTCAGCCCGTGCGGTTCAACATCGCTCTTGGCGCCTATTCCCGACAACAGCATAATTTGCGGCGAGCCAAAGGCTCCGGCGCTCAAAATCACCTCTTTACGTGCTCGAATTTGGTACACCTTACCCTTATGCTGGTACTCCACACCCACCGCACACTTCTCTTCAAGCAGCACTTTTCGGGTCGTGGCTCGGGTAATCACGGTGAGATTTGAGCGATGTAAGTTCGGCGTGAGATACCCTTTTGCCGCGCTGCAGCGTTCACCGTTTTTTTGCGTCACTTGGGTGACCATAGCGCCAAACTGCTCTGCACCATTGATGTCATGATTTCTTGGCACCCCGATGGATTCACACCCATCAAGAAAACGCTCTAGTAGCGGACTCGGTGAACGCAAGTTGCTGACGTTAAGCGGTCCACCTTGTCCATGATACGCGTCGACATGCTGCTCATTATGCTCTGCCTTTTTAAAGTACGGCAAGCACTCGTTGTAGCTCCAGCCGGGATTGCCTAGGCTTGCCCAAAGGTCGTAATCATAGCGATGGCCGCGTGCGTACATCATGGCGTTGATGGAGCTTGAACCACCGAGCGTTTTTCCACGTGGCTGATAGCCTTTGCGACCATTTAGACCAGGCTGAGGCACTGTCTCAAACGCCCAGTTATTGATTTTGGTCGGCATCATCGCCACCGCGCCTACCGGCGTGTGGATCACCGCGCTGCTATCTTTACCGCCAGCCTCAATTAAGCACACGCTGATACTAGGGTCTTCACTCAAACGTGACGCCATCACGCAGCCCGCCGAGCCGCCGCCGACCACAATAAAATCGTATTCCATTATCACGCCTCCTCGGCATCACAAGGATGCAGCTCCCGTTTGAGAATTTTACCCGTCGCTGTCATCGGCAAAGATTGACGAACAAATATGCGGCGCGGGTATTTGTACTCTGCCAACTGCTCACGGCACCACTGAACCAGGGTGTCCGCGTCAAGATCACTGTCATGTTTTAACGTCACGTGAGCGTGGATCTCTTCACCCAAACGCTCATCAGGCTCACCCACTACTGCCACCATCTCAATCGCGGGGTGGCACATCATCACTTCTTCAATTTCACGTGGGTAGACGTTGTATCCACCGCGAATGATCATGTCTTTCACTCGATCGACGATAAAGAGGTTTTGCTGCTCGTCTAAACGGCCAATATCCCCGGTTTTAAACCAGCCATCTTGAATCACTTCTGCGGTGGCTTCTTCGCGGCGGTAGTAACCTTTCATCACACTCGGGCTTTTCACGCAGATTTCACCCAGTTCTCCACACGGCACGCGATTGCCCTCTAAATCGATCACTTTCACCATGTGGCCACACAGTGGCTGACCGACACTGCCCGGCAGGCGCTCACCGTCAATGTGGTTGAACGTCGCCACTGGTGCGGTTTCGGAGAGGCCATAACCTTCAAGGATAGGCACTTCAAACAGCGCCTCAAACTGGCGCAGCACTTCAACCGGCAGTGAAGCACCGCCAGACACGCCAAGGCGCAAACTCTCTTTAAGTTTGTGCGCCACTTCGGTATCCGCTTGCCCAGCGCTGAGCAGCGCAATGTACATGGTAGGCACACCAGCAAACACGCTGACTTTGTGGCTAATAATGTCTTCAATGACCTGCTTAGGATCAAAGCGAGGCACCAGCACCATACAACCACCAATCATCAAGGTGGCGTTCATCATCACCGTCTGACCAAAACTGTGGAAGAGCGGCAAGGTGGCGATGGTGGTGTCATCACGTTGCAAGCGCATCAAGTTTTGTGATGCCATCGCATTGGTGAGCATGTTGGTGTGTGACAGCTCTGCCCCTTTAGGCTGCCCTGTCGTACCTGAGGTGTAGAGAATCACCGCACTGTCATCGCCTTGACGAACAATCGACTCTAGCGGCTCGACGTCCGATGCCAACCACGCTTCCAACGAATGCTCGCCCACTTTGCCTTGTGGCATGGCGATATAGTGCTGACAGCCTTGTGCGGCATGAAAACCGTCTCGGCCGTATTGGCCCATCGGCAGCGCTTCATTGCCATCAAAACAGAGATACGCTTTGGCCTCTGAATCATTAAGGTGGTAAGCAATTTCGCGCGCTTTAAAGAGCACATTCATCGGTACCACAACGCACCCAGCTTTTAAAATGCCGTAATAGGCCACCGGAAAGTAGTGAATATTGGGGCACGATAGCGCGACTTTATCCCCCGGCTCGAGACCAAGATCAGCCAAGTGACGCGCCACCTTACCCGCCATGATGTCGAGCTGCTGATAGGTGATAACGTTGTTCGCCAGTTTGAGCGCGGGGTGAGACGCAAAGAGCGCGGCATTACGCTCCAGATTGACAGCCAAGTTGTGCATGCGGGATCTCCTTATCTTAGCCGCATCAAGACGATGCGGCCCGTAAGTTTGTTATTGTGTGTAGGGTATTCCCCTTCTCGGGGAGAGGGTCGATTTAAACCGTTGGGTCGGATTTGCCGACAAATAGCTTCACCACGAGCTTCTGCACCCAAGTGCCGTAGGGAGGTGAAAACAACGAAATAGGGAACCACTCGCGCATTTGCAGTACGCTACGCGCGTGGCTGAGCTCGCGAAATCCTTCTTCGCCGTGGTAGTTACCGATACCTGAATTGCCTATGCCGCCAAACGGGACCGAGTGGTTGAGGACATGCCAACCCCAATCGTTCACGGTGACGCCGCCACTGTGTGTTTGGCGGAGAATGTCATCGCGCAGCGAGCCACTGTGGGTAAACAAATAGCAAGCCAGCGGTCTAGGTCGATTGTTGATGTACTCCACCACCTGCTCGATGTTTTTGTAGCTGTGCACCGGAAGCAGTGGGCCAAAGATCTCTTCCTGGCAAATACGCATATCGCTGCTGAGATTCGTGGCAATATAAAGCGGTGTCTTGCGTCCTTCCCCTTCAGGCAAACATTGAATGATGTTGGCGCCTTTTTGCTTCGCGTCCTCGAGCAACGCATGGAAGCGTTGATGTTGTGGCTCATCCACCAAAGAGGTGTAATCCGCATTGCCACTGATTTGCTGATACATAGCCACATGGGCATCACGCAGCGCATCGACAAACGCCTCTAGCTTGCTCTCATGGACAAACGCATAATCGGGCGCGATACAAATTTGCCCTGAGTTAAAGCCTTTGCCGTGCGCCAAACGCTTCGCCGCTTTGGTGACGTCATAATCCGGCGCCACAATAGCGGGAGACTTACCGCCGAGCTCCAATGTGACCGGCGTTAAATTGGCCGCAGCATTGGCCATAATGATCTTGCCGCTGCTCGGCGATCCGGTGAACACCAAGTGATTGAACGGCAGATGCGATATGTCCATCGCTTGCGGGTGATCGCCGGGGACAATGCGCACCAGATCGTTTGAGTAAATTTCCGCCAACATTTGGCTCAATACACGGGTGGTATTGGGACAGTTGGGCGGCATTTTAATCATGCAGCGATTACCCGCAGCCAATGCGGTGATCATAGGCCCAATAGAGAGATAAACCGGAAAGTTCCACGGACAAATGATGCCCACCACCCCTTTCGGTTGGTAGCGTACTTGCAATTTGTTGCCTTTAAATAGCCACTCCGTCGGGCGACGCTTGGCTTTCATCCAACCTTTCAAGTGACGAAGAACATGGTTGATGTCCAATATCGGTGCCAACACATCCGCCATCTTAGATTCGGTCTCACTGCGCCCACCAAAATCATCACTCATCGCCTGAGCTAATCTATCTTGATAGCGGCGCAACTGAGTTTTCAACGCCACTAAACGCTGCTTACGCACATCCAGTGACGGCATGGGTTCGTTGCGATAGGCCGTGCTCAACGCATCAAACCATTGCTGCAGATCTTGGTCTGAGGGTGAAATAACATCATGAGGTGTTTGAGGGTGTACTAATGCATTCATAATCGATTCTCGTGGTACTGACACAAGTATTACAACATTTTGTTAACATGCCACCTAGGTGGCAAACAGACAAAAAACGGTGAATTTCGGACAAAACTGCGAGACTGCTGACAACATCACAGCCCCATCTTGGCTATACTCAACGCCAATATCCGTTATCTTACTCTCATACTGGAGCGGTCACACAATGCAACATTTAGCGGTTTATGAGCCTGATAGTAACGCATGCGGTCTGCTGGACGTGCAGTTGTTGGTGCGCTATCTCGGTCAGCGAGTGCCGCTCACAGACCTGCTGGATGGCAGTGGTGTCAGTGTCGAAAAGCTCTATCAACCCGACACGCAAGTCACCCTCGCCCAGAAGCTGCATATTTTCAGCAATGCCCTACTCTGTGCAGACGAGCCCGGACTTGGCCTTAAGGTGGGCCAACAAGCCAGGTTCAGCGATTTTGGCGTGTTGGGTTACGCGGTGTTTAGCTCCAGCACCTTGCTTGAAGCGATGACGATGGGATTCAAATACCTGAGATTGGCGGGGCCAGTGCTGCGCAAGCAGCTCCTCATCGATAAGGATTTAGGGTATATCCGCGCGGAAGAGTTAATTGATCTCGACACCTTGATGCCCTTTTGCTGCGAATACTGGTTTTCGGCAATTCAATCTTTGTGTGAAGAGGTGATGCAACATCCCTTCCCCTCACACCAATTGCATTTTCCTTACCCCGCGCCCCACTACGCATCATTGTATCAAGAGGTATTTCGCTGCCCGGTGAAGTTTCAATCCAAACAGCTGGAGTGGCAATTTTCTACGGATGTGGTCAATCAACCCTTGCCCACCGCCAACAAGATGACCTTGCAACAGTGCTTAAAAACGTGTGATGAGATGCTGGCAAAACTGAGTGGTACCAGTACTAGCTTAAAAGATCGGATTACTCAACGCTTAATCGAGCAGCCGGGGCACTACCCATCGATTGAAGTCGTGGCGCAGCAACTGGGGATGTCTTCACGCACTCTGAGACGAAAACTGACTCAAGAGCAGACCAGCTACCAACAGATTTTGGATCACGTCCGCTTCCACCTTTCACGCCATTACCTCTGCTCGACGCAATTGAGCATTGATGAGATTTCAGAGCGCGTCGGCTACTCAGACAGTGCCAACTTTCGTCACGCGTTTCGTAAGTGGAGTGGCGATTCGCCAAGTCACTATCGCAAATCGGCCCATGCGGAGCCCCATCTTGGTGAGCATTAGCGAATGCAGAGTACGCGACGTTTCGACATATAAGTCCGTTAAAGCAATAAGTCCGTTAAACAAATACGTCCATCCACACACATAAAACAACGCCCACCAAAAGGTGGGCGTTGACGTTAAAACTCTTCGATGAGTTGAGCAGCTTCACTCTTAGGCTTTTCGCCTTGACCAAAGCCCCTTAGGCCCACCACATGTACATGTTCGTGGTCTTTGAAGACTTTACGAACCAGCTTGTACGTGGTGCCTTTTTCTGGACTGATGTTCTCAGGCGCCGCGATCAACAGCTGCATATCGAGGCGGTCACACAGCTCGAACAGGGTTGAAATCGATTTGGCATCCAATCGAGCCGCCTCATCGAGGAACAACAAACGACACGGCACAATGTCTTTACTGCGTAAGCGGCGAGACTCCTCTTCCCAGCTCTGTACCACCATCAAAAGAATCGATTGGCCGGTACCGATCGCTTCACCAGTAGAAAGCGCGCCCGATTCCGCTTGCAGCCAACCGTCTGAGCCACGGTTCACTTCGACGCTCAGCTCAAGGTAGTTACGGTAGTCGAGCAGCTCTTCACCCAGCACTTGCGGTGAACGTTGGCCCATATCGATGTGCGGGTTCACACGTTGGAACAATTTTGCCATCGCCTCTGAGAAGGTGTAACGCATCGACTCAAACAGGTCTTTGTGCTGCTCTTGACCGGTCGCTAGGCCGTTTAACAGCACCTCATGACTTTCACGAATCTTAACGTTCAGACGCACCCCTTTCACCTGACCAAACGAGATGTTCGAGAGACCTTGGTTGAGCATGCGAATGCGATTTTGCTCGCGCTGAATCGTCTTTTTGATGATGCTTGCAACGGATTCAGAGCTGATCGCCAAACGGTTTTCACGCTGGGTCAACTCTTCGGTCAAACGCGCCAGTTCCACTTCCATCTCTTCGATCGCTTCCACAGGATCATCGGTGCGAATGATGTCTTGGCGAATGCGCTCGCGCAGATGCTGGTAGACCGCAATGTAGAACAAGACTTTTCGCTCTGGGCGAGCGTTGTCTTCCGAAAGGCGCAGCGCATCTCGCAGATCTTCGTTGTCGGCCACCGCAAGGCGTAGCGCGCCCAATGATTTGTCCGACATCGAACGCAATTCATCCGCAGAGAGGTAGGCAAGCTCACGCTTGTGCAGGCGTCGCTCGACATCATTTTCACGCGCCAATCGAAGTACCGAGCACCAACCCGCTTTTGCTGCCACAACGAACGTGCGCAGATCCGTGTACTCTTTTTGTACTTTCTTCAGACGCTTAGCCAGCCCTTTCATCTCAAGCTCTGTCGAGGTGATGGTGCGCTCATACTCGCTCTTACGTGCTCGCGCGCTGTGCAAACGCTCATGCAGCTCATCACGGCGGCGCTCAGCACGTTCCATCGCGCCTTCATCGGCATTGACACCATACTCTTGCAGCTCTTGCTTAAACTCTTGCACCGTTTCCATTTTGGCTTGGTGAGAGCTTTTCAAAGAGGCGAGCACTTGGTTGTATTGATTCAGTTGGTCTTGCGCAAGCTTAAGCTCTTCGCGCGCTCGGCCACGGTTGACTTCCGCTTGTGCCAACTTGGCCTTCAACTGCTCACTGAGCTCGCTGCTCTTACCCAACATATCGATAGAGTCGGAGTAAGCGAAGTAGTGGCGACGTTCAATAAGATCAGAGAGCGCAAAAATTTGTGCTTTGATCTGCTGCAGTGCCTCATCGGCTTGACGATAGTTCGTCTCTAACGTTTCAAACTGCTGTGGGTCAGCCTCAAGCGCGGAGGCGATTGGCGTTAGCTGCTCAATCGCTTTACCATGCTGGTTGATAAAGGCTTTCGCTTCGCTCAAGGCGCTCATCTGCGCGTCAAGCTCGGCAAAACGCTCAGCCAAGGTATCGTCTTCCACCAGCGACATCATGGGCGCTAATTTATCCAGTGCGCTGAGCGCCTGTTTGCTCGCTTGCAGTTGACCGCGCAAAGTCGCCTCTTGCCCATCTAACTCGGCTAAGATGCGCTGCACTTGAGTGCGTTTCTCACGCGCGACTTGCAAGCTTTGCTCAGGATCGTCATCAAAAGCGACCTGAATGTGCTCAGCAACAAAACGGTTGAATGCTTGGTAAAGGCGCTGCAATTTTTGCGAATCAAACGCCGCTTTGGCGTGCGCTTCGATGACCTCATCACGTTCACTGCGCAAAAGCTCAAGACGCTGTTCACGCGCCGCACGCCCAAACAGTGGGATCTGAGGGAATCGCGAGTAACGCATTTGGCGCTCATTCATGCGCACGCAGACGGCGCCTTCTAATTCTTGCGCATCAAAGCTGCTGTCATCAAAGGCATCAATATCGCCTTCAATGATGTAGAGATCCTCTGGGCAGTCGTCCAGCTCAACCAACTTTTGCTCGATGCCAGACAAATCCGATACCACAATCGCATGACGAGCAGGGCCATACATGGCGCTGAAATACGGCGCATCGTCTATAGTGATGTCATCGTAGATTTCAGACAGCAACACACCACCCAGTGTATCCGCCAATCCTTTAAGGCGCGGATCGTTCGAGCCACCCGGTGAAGCGAGGCGCTCAATATCGCTATCGAGTGTCGCGCGGCGCTCTGCCAGTTTCTCTTTCGCCAGAGATTGCAGCTTCTCTTGCTCCAACACTTGCTGCATGTGCGCCATCACCGACTGGCTATCGCCAAGCTCAGCACCGCTTTGCTCACGCAGGTTTTCTAGCGCATCAGACGCGGCAATCCAAGCCGGAGCGAGCGCTTCCAACTGGGTGATCTGCGCAGCGTAATCTTGCTCACTGCGGCGCTGCTCACTGCGCTGCTCACGCAATGCTTCTTGATTGTGTTCAAGAGAGTCAATCAGCGCGCTGTGGCGTTCGCGCTCTTGTTCAAACGTCAGTTCATCAACCAGTGCGACGTTGTGCTGCTTTTGATAGCTCGCCACTTGCTCTGCGGCGCTACGCTGCTGAGTTAAGCTGCGTTCAACATCACGATGTTGGGCGCGCAGTTGAGCTTCGTTTTGCAGCGTTTGCTGCGCATCGCGCGCTTGATTGATCAACGCTTTAGCGCGTTCTGACGCCTCTTGGCGAGCTACCTTGCCCACGACAGACTCAACCAGCGCAAAGGCTTTATCAAACTGCTCGGCCGCCGCACTCGACATATCAAGTTTGTGCTTCATCGCGAGTAAGGCGTCGGTGCGCTCGCCCTGCTCAGCTTTCAAGCTCCTCACCAAGCTTTGCGCCGACTCGGCGGTCAGATTATTGTCACCCAGTAACGTTTTGGCTTTTTCCAGCGCTTGCACCGCTTGCTGATATTGCAACGCGCGCGTCTGCTGAACATCCAACGCTTGTTGGTAATCGGCCAACTGACTCTTTAAGCTATCGACTTCTTCTTCAAAAACCAGCGCTTGGTCTTGCGCGATGTGAACTCGTTCATTCGCTTCTTCCACCACCATCATCTGCTCTTCAAGACGCTCACTGAGCTCTTCCAGATCATCTTGGTAGCGGGCAATTTTCTCTTGTTGACGCAGCGCAGTTTGCACCAGTTGCAAGTGGTCGGATGCGGCTTGGTAATCTTGCTCTAGCCCAGATTCAGACTCCACCAACAGCTCAAGCTCTTCTTGCACGCGTGTCAGCAACGCGTTTTGTTCGATCAACATTTCACGTGAGCTGAACAACTCGCTGCGCAGCGCCAAGGTCTGATCGAGTTTATTGCGTCTGTCGTTGGCATGACGCATATAATCCGCCGCGACATAGTTCGTCGACTCTGTGATCAGGTGTTTGAATAGATCTCGGTCCGCTTGAGTAGTTTTGATCGCTTCAAGCGTCATGCGGTTTTCACGCAGCGCCGATTCCATATCTTGGAAGGCTTTCTTCACTCCGCCGTTTTGTGGCAGTAGGTAGTCACGTAGCGAACGGGTGATGGCGCTGGAAATACCGCCATACAGTGAGGCTTCAATTAAGCGGTAGAATTTAGAACGATCGCCCGAGTTACGTAGCTTTTTCGGGATCACACCAAATTCAAACATCTGCGCGTGATAATCAACAATCGATGGGAAGGTTTTAAATTGCACCCCTTCAAATTGGACCACTGCCTCTTTGACTTCGTTGACTTGACGTACGCGCGCTTGGGTCGCCGAGACGGTTTCAATCAGTACATCGGTAGGTTTGACATGGCTTGGCAAGCCTTGAATGACGAAGGGTTTGATATCGACCTTTTTGTCACGCCCCGCCACCTGTTGCAGCTTAACGGCAAACAGTAGGCGTTGCTTACGCGAGTTGACCACATCGAGCGCCGCGTAACAGGCACCCGGCTGAAGTTTACCGTAGAGACCTTTGTCGCGAGAAGATTGGCTACTGCCAGCTTCGGTGGTGTTTCTAAAGTGAAGCAAGGTTTGGTCAGGGATCAACGCGGTGATAAACGCCGCCATGGTGGTCGATTTGCCCGCTCCGTTCCCTCCCGATAAGGTGGTCACCAGATCATCAATGTCAAAAGTGCGGGCAAAAAAGCCATTCCAGTTGACCATTGTCAGTGATTGATATTTACCGCGTTCAATCATGCTTCACCTGCTTGTGTCAGTTCTTCTTCGCCTTCTGGCGCATCTAGGTTATCGCTGTGCAAAAGATCGCCTTGGCTCGGCTCTTTGGTGTGAACCACTGCTTCACCATCACGGATGAGGCGTAGCTGCGCTTCACGCATATCGTCACCGACACGAACATCCGCACCAAAACGGAACACCGCTTCACTGATGCTGAATTTTCCGGTTTCACCGATGTTGATCACCATGCCCAAACGGCGCAGGCGGCGCAACGAGGTGCGCACTTTCTCGAACAGTTTCTCTTTGTCGAGATCAGAGCCGCTGGCTCGGTTGGTCACGAGCTTCATCAATTTGGACTCATCGGCCAGTGACAGAAGCTCATCGTACAACTCTTGGTTGGTAAAGATGCCTTCGTGAGCAAGACGCTCTGGGCTCAAATACAAAAAGCACAACACTTTGCCCACCAGCATATCGAGCTCAGACAGGACACTGCGGTTAATCAGCGACGTCGAACGCGGACGCAAATAAAAGAAGCCTTCAGGCGCTTTCACCAGTTCGGTGTTGTAACGCTGATAAAAACTCGATAGCTCCACTTCAAAATCCGACAACAAGGCGTGGTTGTCGAGGTCTTCGCTGGAGATGTGACGCCCGGCACGCAGCATGCTGTCTAGCGCCGGAAACAGCGGATTAGAGATCGCTTTGACCAGATTCTCTGGCATGTATTCATTAGTATCTGTCGATGACATTGGCTTGTACCTTTGCACCATAATTGTTGATCGCTTGCCAATCGGGCTGAATCGCTTGGTAATCGGACTCGGAGTAACCCAGTCGCACCGCTTGATCGACAACAATTCGGGCTAAATCAAAATGATGGGTATAGGGGTGCTCGGCGAGGTAGTCGCGCAGCACTTGGCCTAAATCAATAGGCTGACCCTGCGCTTTGTGCACTTGGAGCATCTCCCCAATGCGCTCAGACAGCGCATCATTCACTTGCTGAAATTCTTCGTAGACCACATCGAGTGGCACCTGGCCGGTCACTTCATCATCACGCAACACCAAGGCTTCATCACGTAAATCGCTCAACCGCTCCGCATCGGCGTAAGTGAGGTACCAAGGGTTCTCAAAGTAGTCTTTGACCGACTGACGTAGGCGCGAGCTAAACGCGCGGTTTTTGTCCATGTCGATGGCGGTTCGGATGAACTTGTGCACATGGCGATCGTAACCAATCCAGAGATCAATCGCTTGCTGACCCCAACTGGTGATGCGGTCGAGCTTCATCTGCAACACAAACAGGGTTTCGGCAATAAACTCGAGCTCATCATCGCCATGTACCAACTCTTGAATATCGAGGATTTGGCTTTGCAGCTCATCACCCGCCGCTTGCAAGGTGTCTTGCAGCTCTTTCAGTGTGCTGGAGGTTTCTGACAGCAAGGATTCACAGTTATTGATCGCATCGCGCCAATCTTTGTTAAGTAGCTCAGCTATCTGTGTTTTGACCGACTGCTGCTGCTCATCCATCACGCGCTGGTTTAAATCAATCTGATCGAAAATTTCACCGACTGAGTATTTCAGCACGCCGTAAACGTTTTTCTTCCAATGACCCGCCGTTCCGCCTTTTTGTGCCGCTTCAATGGCTTTCGCCATTTCGTCCGCCACCATAGACAGTTGGATAGAGAGTTTCAGTTTGGAAAATTCGCGATGACGAACATAGTAGTCCGTAATGCCGATGGCCAACGGCGAGAGACGATAGATACTCGCACCGTCGGTAATTTCGCTGGTAAAGCGGCTGACAAGGCGCTGTTTGACCATGTCATTGATGGCGTTGTTGGCGCGAAACGCCGACGCTTCGCCCGAATCGGCAAACAATCGAGTGACAATGGCGAACGCATCATGCAACTCCCCTTCACCTAACTCTTCATCAAACCTTTCATTACTCAACACGGCAATGGCGATCAAAAAGGCCAAGCGTTCGTTGGTCAGGTTCAATGAAAAATCATGCTGCTTGACCCAACCCACCAACTCATCAATCGGTTGCTCAGCGGCATTCAGAGTCATTTCACTCATGGTTTATCCTGTTTTAATTCTTTCTTGCCCAAACGTGGATATAGCGTCCGAGCGACACATACGGTTCTTGGCGGCACAGTTGCCTCTCTAGGGCCAAGACATCCTCACTGGTGTAGTCGCCCATATACTGGCGATCGCCAATGTAGTCACTGAAACAACGAATGCCGGATTTCCCTTCAATGTGAAACCCCGACTCCTCTATCCAACGGTAGACATCTTCAGGCTTAAGCCCTTTTTGGGGCTGAAGCTTAAATCTCTTTCGGTGTGGCATTCCCTCTAACACATGCGGAAGGTTGCCACACACGACATTTTTGTACACGAGGCCATGATGGTTGTAGAACATGACCGACGCGATACCGCCCGGTTTGACCTGCTCTAACAGCGTTTGCAGCGCTGGCTTTGGCTCAGCCAACCACTCCATGACGGCATGAAACATCACCAAATCCGCCGGTTGCTGCTGGTGTTGAGCGATGGATTGAACGGGCGAATGAATCAAGCGATACTGCTCAAGCAAGCCATTTTTTGCAATATCCTGCTCAGCTAATTGCAGCATTTCAGAAGATAGATCACATAACGTAATGCGATGGCCTAGTTTCGCCAGGTTTTGCGACATTTGTGCCAACCCACCCCCGGCATCGAGCACGTCGAGTGGTGAATCACTGGCGGGTAACGAGGCGAGGATGGTTTGAAGGTCTTCCCAAACAATGACTTGTCGAATCTCGCCTTTGTCAGAGCCGTATATATTTTTTGCAAATTTGTGGGCAATATCGTCGAAATTGCGGTCTTCAGTCACAGCAGCTTGAGTTATGATGTTGAATCGTGCTGCTATTCTGTCACAAGAAAGGCAGGAATAAAGAGGCTTTCTCTTAAATTATAATCAACTGGTGTTTTTTCGGACTATTTAAGTATGTTTGAGCTGAAAAAAGTCGTCTCGGCTTTACTTATGCCTTTGCCAGCCCTGCTGATCATTGGCCTTGTGGGACTCATGCTCGTCATGTTCACACGAAAACAAAAAACAGGATGTTTCGTTGTTCTCTTCTCGTTTGTTGGCATTTTTCTCGTTGCCTTCCAGCCCGTTTCATCACGTCTTCTCATGCCTATCGAGCGCCAATACTCGGCCTTTTTTCCTGTCGATGAATCGATTGATTATGTGATGGTGCTTGGCAGCGGCCATGTTGTGGACGACGATATTCCGCCCACCTCAGAACTGAGTCGCGCCGGCCTAATGCGTTTGACCGAAGGGATTCGTGTGATGCGAATTTATCCGGGCTCTAAACTGATTCTCTCAGGCTATGCCGCCGGTTCTGAAGTGAGCAATGCGCGCATGATGGCTAAAGTAGCGCTGGCGCTTGGCGTTTCTAAATCTGACATCATTCTGCTCGAAACCGCCAAAGATACTTGGGAAGAAGCGCGCCAAGCGGCAGCGTTCGTTAAGAACAAGAAGTTGGTGGTGGTCACATCGGCCAGTCACATGAACCGTGCCCTGAATGAATTCCACTCCGCAGGATTGAAACCTTACGCCGCGCCGACCAACTACCTAGCGCAGAGAAACATCGATCAAGCGTGGGAGAAGTACGCGCCGAAGGGCAAATATCTCGAACAAACTGAGCGCTACTGGCATGAAACGCTGGGCACCATTTGGCAACACCTCCGCGACTGGGCGTCCGATTATGAAGAGCAAGCCTTAGAGGTGGAGGCTGCGCAGAGCGACGTTTAACCGGCCGCCAGCGTAGACGGATAACGTCTTCGACCTAAAACAAAAATCCAGGCTGCATGCCTGGATTTTTCGTTTCTTTTGCGTCAATTTTCGCTCGTTAATTGCCGAACTACGTTAATCTCCGGCGAACATGTAGCCTTCGCCATGCACGGTGACGAATATCTGCGGATTTTTTGGATCCGCCTCCATCTTCGCTCTCATGCGTCGAATCAGGACATCGATAGTGCGATCATTGGGTGCGTCCACACGATGACTGATCATATTAAGAATGCGTTCCCGACTGAGCACTTGGTTAGGGTGAGAGGAGAGCGCCACCAAAAGCTCATACTCTGCTTTAGTCAGTTTGACCGGTTCATCCCCTCGGCTCAAAGCGCGGCGCTGAATATCGAACGTCCATTCAGCAAAGCGGACCACGCCGTCTTGCTGATCGCTGCCCGCGTTTTGCGCTCCCGCAGCCAGTGCGATGCGCCACAAGAGGTTCTTGACTCTGACGAGCAGTTCCCTAAGCTCAAATGGCTTAGTGACATAATCGTCCGCGCCCATTTCTAGACCAACAATCTTATCAATGCTGTCGGTACGCCCGGTCACCAAGATAATACCGATGTCCGATTGACTGCGCAGCTCACGCGTCAGCATCAAGCCATCTTCGCTGGGCAGATTGATATCCAGCATCACCAAATCGACCCGACTGCTACTGAGTACGTCGCGCATCTGCGCGCCATTCTCAGCTTGGCTCACCTGATACCCTTCGGTTTGAAAGTAGCCCGCCAATTTACGGCGAGTCACTTCATCATCTTCAACAACCAAAATGTGGTAGCTCATCGGCTCTACTCACTTATTCACACACTGATTCAATGGCTTTATTCTATTCATAATTAGTCACAACTCCATCTTTGTCCTCTTTGGGAGGTGAAAAGTTGGCGATTCATTGATGCAAAGCAAGCTTTGCTGCCCTGTTCACAAATTGCCATATTTGACCATTTCTTCTCATAATCAGGTTGACCGCTGTTCATTTTTATCCGTTAGACTTAACGGCATCTGATTCAGTTGAGAGCCCATCATGCCAGAGACACCTAACGCCCAGATTTCCGACCCTTTATCTCCCGCCGAAAAAGAGCAGCGCGCCTTTGATGAGCAACGCGCCGAGCTCTACTGGTGGTTTTCGAGCGTGTTTGCCAAAGAGCTCTCAGAGCAAGAGCTGGCCCAATATCATTCGGTGGACACACGTACCTTTCTGACGGGACTTGCACAAACCCCTGAGCTTAACGTAGCCGCAGACAGGCTCATCGATGCATTGAACCGATTGCAAGACAGGCCAGATGCTCAGTTGGAACTATCAGCCGACTATTGCGACCTGTTTTTAAAATCCGACCGAGACAGCGCGTTGCCTTACGCCTCTGTCTACTTAGATGAATCCGGACTGCTCAATGGGGAGCCCGCCAAACAGATGGACACTCTGCTCCAACAACATGGCGTGGCCGTGCATTCAGGGCTCAATGAACCTTCTGATCATCTCGCGATAGAGTTGGATTTTTTAGGTAACCTGATTGTGCGCGGCGCTCATGCAGCAGAGCAGACGGCAGGCGACACGCATCTCGCCTACCAAGAGCAAGCCGATTTTATTGAGCAGCATCTACTCCCTTGGATTGAGAGGTTTGCCGAGCGCTGCCAGCGCCTCGACACATTCGGCTTCTATGCGGCGCTGTCGTCGCTATTGTGCGCGTTCATTCAATTGGATAAAGCCTACCTGCAAGGCGATAGCGATTAAGCCCATACAAAAGGTGTGGCGAGATCCCAAAGGCGGGTTTTTTATTTGCCCAAATCGACGTTGCGGACTACAATCCGGTCCGCAAACGATAAAACTAATAAATACAAACCGCTTTTTGAGGGCGGTTTTTGTGTTTCTGATACTTTCTGTCTACATACTCTAAACTTTGTATAGACTTTACTTTTATAGACTTAACTTTTCATAGAATAGTAGGCAGTCATCGACAGGACAAAACCATATGGCCACGATTAAAGACGTCGCTCGCTTAGCGGGTGTCTCGACCACCACTGTATCCCATGTGATCAACAAAACACGCTTTGTCGCTGAAGCCACGCAAGAAAAAGTGATGGAAGCGGTTCAAGAGTTGAACTATGCCCCAAGTGCCGTTGCACGCAGCCTGAAATGTAACTCGACACGCACAATAGGCATGCTGGTTACTCAATCGACCAACCTTTTCTTCTCGGAAGTGATCGACGGGGTTGAGAGCTACTGCTACCGTCAAGGCTACACCTTGATCTTGTGTAACACTGGCGGCATCTACGAGAAACAACGTGACTACATTCGCATGCTGGCGGAAAAGCGCGTCGATGGCATCTTAGTGATGTGTTCAGATTTGACCGAAGAGTTGAGCGAAATGCTTGACCGTCATAAAGACATCCCTAAGGTGGTGATGGATTGGGGCCCGGAAAGCTCACAAGCCGATAAAATCATCGACAACTCGGAAGAAGGCGGCTACCTCGCAACAAAATACCTGATTGATCACGGCCACAAGCGCATTGCTTGCTTGAGTGGGCATTTTGAAAAAGCGGCCTGCCAAGAGCGCATCCAAGGCTTTAAGCGCGCAATGAACGAGTCGGGTTTGAGCGTCAACGAAGATTGGATCTTAGAAGGTAACTTTGAGTGCGATACCGCCGTGCTTGCCGCGGACAAAATCGTCGCCATGGACGAAAAGCCAACCGCAGTATTCTGTTTCAACGATACGATGGCGCTCGGTTTGATGAGCCGTTTACAGCAAAAAGGCATTCGTATTCCAGAAGACATGTCGGTCATTGGTTATGACAACATTGAGCTAGCCGAGTACTTTTCACCACCGCTAACGACGGTTCACCAGCCGAAGCGCCGTGTGGGTAAAAACGCATTTGAGATTTTGCTCGAACGTATTAAAGACAAAGAGCATGAAAAACGTATTTTTGAAATGCACCCAGAAATCGTCGAGCGCGATACCGTGGCGACGGTGAAATAGACCAACGAACAAGTTCAGCACATCACATCGACTAGCCCAGCGAGAATACTTCTCATCCGCTGGGCTTTATTCTCTCGGTAACACCCCTCTATTTTATGAACTAAGATCACATTTAACCCATCAAAACGTGATGTTTAGCCCATAAATTATTTATGCTTATTATGTTCGACGAATGCCACGAACAGGGCAAACCATTTCGAAAGGATGGGACGCAAAGCTTCCGGCCTGTTGCAGCCACTCAACGATATCAACGTTGATGACTGCTTGGTAGCGGGGTTGCCGATGGCAAATGTGCACTCCGTAATTCTTTATCAAAAGCAAAGAATACAATGAGTTAAACGTTGCGCGCGCATTATGCGCTCACACCGTGAGTAGGATTATTCTTTTATGAGCCAGAATGACACCCTACTGACACAAAACCTGCATATTTTTGCTAATCTCTCGGACCTGAATTTGGTGGCGTATTGTAATACACCGAGAATAACAGCATGGATAAACCAATTTTAAAAGACTCAATGCGATTGTTTGAACCATTGGGCAAGATCAAGTCTCGCTCAATGTTTGGTGGATTCGGAATCTTCGCTGATGACACCATGTTTGCCCTCGTGGTAAATGACAAACTTCACATACGCGCCGACGACTCGTTGGCCCAACAGTTTAATGCTCAGGGACTCGAGCCATACGTGTATAAAAAGCGTGGTTTCCCTGTGGTTACCAAATACTACGCCCTCGGTCATGACTGGGATCAGGATGTCGCTCAGACAGTTGCGATGGCAAACAGTGCACTAGAGGCGGCCAACAAAGACAAGCAGCGTCAAACCAACGCCAAACCAACGCGCCTCAAAGATCTGCCGAACTTGCGTCTGGCGACCGAGCGAATGCTCAAGAAAGCGGGTATCGACAGTGTCTCCCGTTTGGAGCAGACGGGCGCAGTGGAAGCGTATAAAGCGATTCGTTCCACACACTCTGCCGATGTCAGTATCGACCTGCTGTGGGCACTTGAGGGGGCAATTAAAGGTACGCACTGGTCTGTGGTCCCTCAAGCAAGACGCGACGAGCTCCTGAATCAGCTGCAAAGCTAGTCAGCGATAGCGTTCATTAATTCCAATACCCTTCTCAAGCCAGCCGAACACCGCTGGCTTGAGACGTTTTTAGCCGATGCTTTTTCAGCGTTTCCATTCCTTCGTCATAGAATTCAACGTGTTTTCCCCTTAGGGCGAAATTTTTTACTGGCTTTTTGGTTCATATCTAACAATGATCAATGATGATGTTTTCAAAGGGATCCATATGAACAAGAAACTGCTTTTAGGTATTGGTTTGCTCGCTCTGATTGTGTTTTTAGGCGCAAACTTTGGTCAATACCTGACACTTGATAACGCCAAAGCTCAGCAGCAAGCGCTGGCTGAAATCATTGACACCCACTTTGCCCTAGCCGCGCTGAGTTACTTCTTCGCCTATGTCGCTATCACCGCCTTCTCGATCCCTGGAGCAGCCGTCGTCACCTTGCTTGGCGCTGCGCTGTTTGGCTTTTGGACCAGTTTATTGCTCGTTTCTTTTGCCAGTACGATAGGTGCCACCTTGGCGTTTTTAAGCAGCCGCTTTTTACTCAAAGAGTGGGTACAAAGCAAGTTTGGCGATAAGCTCGCGACAATTAACCAAGGGGTCGAAAAAGATGGTGCGTTTTATCTCTTCTCACTGCGCCTTATACCGGTGTTCCCTTTCTTTTTGATCAACCTCTTGATGGGTCTTACGCCCATCACCATCGCGCGCTTCTATCTGGTTAGTCAACTGGGTATGTTGCCGGGCACGGCCGTCTACCTCAACGCCGGGACTCAGCTAGCGCAAATCGACAGTTTGTCAGGCATCGTCTCCCCAACGGTACTTGCCTCTTTTGCGTTGCTTGGGGTATTCCCTATCGTTGCCAAATGGGTAATGGCCAAACTCAAAGCGACACCGCAATCCAATGGGCAAGCGTCTTGAAAATTTTTATTGCCACGACACCACCACAAGCACACATCGTGTGTGAAATGCTGCGCAGCGAAGGAATAGCCTGTGAGGTGAGAGGTGAAGGTTTGTTCGGCTTGCAGGGAGAGATTCCGTTTGGCGAAGAGGCCAGCCCGTACGTTTGGTTAATTCGCCCAGAGCAGAAGCAGGCGGCACTCGCGCTGATTGATGATTTCCAACAGGACACCCCCGACAACATTGTTTGGGTTTGCCCGACTTGCCAAGAAGAAAATGACGACCATTTTCAGTTATGTTGGCAGTGCGAGCACACCAAACCAACTTGAGTGTGCTTGGAGTCAACCGAGATTAAGCAGTGAGGTGTTGCTGAATGAAGGCGATGGAGTGATCGTTAAACTCATCTGGGCGCTCAACATTACACACATGGCCACAGTCAGGAATTTCATGCAGCTCACTGAGCGTATGTGCTGAGACCATCTCTTTCACAGGGGTGATGAACATGTAGTCTTTTTCACCCATCAGATAGAGCGTAGGAATAGGTAACTCGCGGTCTTTGAAGTAGCGCATCAGAGGGTTCACCTCTGCGGTCAAAATAAACCAACGCTTGAACTCCTTTTGGCACAACTTCTTCGCTTCGCGGATAAACATATGTCGCGACTCTTTTTGTGCTCGCTGCGGCATCACAATGTAGGCGAACAGTCGATAGAGCCACATGTAGGGCACAATGTGTTTACACAGATTGCCCAACTTCACCAGTACTTGAGAGCGTGTGTTGAGTCGTGTGACGGCGCCACCTAACACCATGGTTTTTACGCGCCCAGTCGCTAGCTCCGCTAAGTTACGGACGATGATGGTTCCAAGCGACATGCCGACAAAATGTGCCGACTGAATCTTTAGGTGATCGAGCACTTTTAAGATGTCTAATGTGACCTCTTTAAAGGTGTAGCGATTGGCAATGATCTCCTTAATCAGCTGGTTCGATTTTCCATGGCCGCGCAAATCAATCAGCAGCAAATTAAAATGCTGCTTGTAGGCTTTGATCTGTTTAAACCAAATCGATGAGCTGCCGCCTGCGCCATGCACAAAGACCACCCACTCATCGCTAGTGGGGTGTTTAAAAGTCTTATGGAATAGCAAGCTTTGAGTCATAGTCGAAAAATAACCGTTATCGTCACACAATTCAGGGCGCAGGGTAACACAAAAGCGCCCGTGTTTTTGTTTAGCATAAACGAAAACCGCCACTTTAGTGCAATCGGAAATGTTAGAAAAAATGAAAGCGCCGTGAGACTGTGCAAGCACAAAACCCCTCAGGCGCTTTCTTTATGCGGATCTATTGTCGTCTTTACGCAAACAGACTAAAAAATAGCGTCCGCAATTCAATGACCTAGTGTTAGGCGCTTAAAGCACTGTGGTAGAGTTCGATGTACTCACCCGCCGCTTTTTCCCAACAGAAGTTTTCTGTCATCGCGTGCAATTGAACCCGTTTTATCTCATTGAGATTTTGCGCGTAGAGCAGCAAAGCACGAAGCATAGTCAACAACAACGCAGTCGGCGTTGGCTCATCAAACACAAACCCAGTAGCGATTGACGGATCATCGTCGTAATGGTGAACCGTATCTTTCAGTCCACCCACACCACGAACGATTGGCAGCGTACCGTAAGCCATACTGTAGATCTGATTGAGACCACAAGGCTCAAACTCTGACGGCATCAAGAAGAAATCACTGCCCGCTTCCACCAAGTGAGCAAGCTCTTCATCGTAAGCCTCGATAAACGAAAATTTGTCGCTGTGTGTGGCTGAGAGCGCTTTAAGATGGCTTGCCAACATCGGGTCGCCGGTCCCAACAATCACCAACTGAACATCGTGTTTGAGAAACTCAGACAGAATAGGGATCAGGTAATGTAACCCTTTTTGCTGCGTCAAACGGCAAACCATGCCAAACATCGCGACGTTTTTTTCGCTCAGTTTCGCTTTTGCTTGCAGCGCCGCCTTACACGCTTTCTTACCGCGTACCATACTCTGCTTCGTCGCTCGGTAATTTAACGGTAAGTGGATGTCTGTTTCTGGGTTCCATGTACTGTAGTCGCAACCATTAAGAATCCCCACCAGATCATGGCTTCGGCTTTGAAAATCTTGCGCCATACCATGACTGCCCAGTTCGGTCTTGAGCTCTTGCGCGTACGTCGGGCTAACCGCGTTCACCTTATCAGCGGTTTTCACCCCAGCGCGAAGCATGGTGATGTGCGTTGCACTCACTGCGGCATCCGGCGCGTAATGCGTCTGGAACTCAGGCAGATCGCCGAGCTCATCATAGCCAAAGACACCTTTGAAGACCGCGTTGTGCACGGAAAGAATGCTTTTGGTATGAGCAAAAAAATCGTCACTGGCGTAACGATGCTTGAGAAGGTATGGAACCAGACCCGTGTGCCAGTCATTGGCGTGGACAATGTCCGGCTGAAAGCCCAGTTTCGGCAGCATGTCCAAACTCGCCGCACTAAAAAAGGCGAAGCGTTCACCATTGTCTGAGTAGGCTTGATTGTACTCGGCGTACATGTCAGGACGGTCAAAATACTGCGGACAATCGATGGCATACACAGTGATTCCCGATAGCGCTAGCTGCTTGACGCAATAAGGCGTATGAGGCCAGTGCTCTAATGCCGTCTCTAAAACCACAGTCGCAGACTCAATGCCTGCAACCTTGCGATAAGCGGGAAGTGTGAGTCTCACATCTTGCTCGAGCTCAAAAAGGGCTTCAGGCAGTGCCTTGGCAACATCTGCCAAGCCACCGCTTTTGATCAATCCTTCTACTTCCGATGCTACAAAGAGAATAGAGAGATTCTTAGTAGCCAACACGTGCTCCTTTTGGAATAACGACAACACCGTCATCCGACACGTGGAAATGCTTTTTATCTTCCGTCAGGTTCACACCGATTTGCGTCCCTGGCGCAATATCCACATCCTTGTCGATGATGACGCGACGCAAGACACAGCCTTCGCCGATCTTCACGTCACCTAAAAGGATACTTTCGCTAATATCGCACGCAGATGCAATATTACTTCTAAAGCCAAGCACACATTTTTCAATACGCGAACCGCGTACAAAACTACCGTTACACACTAAACTATCAATAATTTGCACTCGACCATTGTCCGAATCACTAAACGTTGCAGGCGGCAATGGTGGGTAGTAGGTGTGAAGTGGCCATTTACGGTTATAGAGCGAGAATGGCGCGTCTTTGGCAAGTAAGTCCATGTGCGCTTGCCAGTAGGCATCAATCGTACCCACATCGCGCCAATACACTTCTTCTTTCTCGCCAGTGATACGGTTGGTACTGAAGTCGTAAACGAACACGTCGCCACTTGGGAACATCTTAGGAATGATGTCTTTACCAAAGTCATGCGATGACGCTTCATTGTCGGCGTCTTCAATCAACTCAGCAAATAACGTCTCTGCTTCAAAGATATAGTTACCCATAGAGACGAGCGCGTGCTCAGGGTCACCTGGAATCGCTTTCGGATTGGCTGGCTTCTCAGCAAATCCGATCATGCGACCTTCTTCATCCACCTCGATCACACCAAACTGTGACGCCTCTGACAGTGGCATACGCAACGCAGAAACGGTCAGGGAAGCCTCTTTTTCTTTATGGAAATCAAGCATTTGTTTGATATCCATTTTATAGATGTGATCAGAGCCAAAAATACACACTTGCTCTGGCTCCGACAACTGCATGAAACGCAGGTTTTGGTAGATCGCATCTGCCGTGCCTTCGTACCAACGTTTGCCCGTGCGCATTTGCGCTGGGATCGGGTCAATAAAGCGATCCGTAATCCCGCTGATGTTCCACCCTTTTTTCAAGTGATGGAACAGAGACTGAGACTTGAACTGCGTCAGCACGTAAATGCGCATCAAATCCGCATTAACGAAATTGTTCAACGCAAAGTCAATCAGACGGTAACTCCCGCCGAAAGGCACCGAGGGTTTACTTCTTGATTCAGTTAGAGGACGCAGACGCGAACCCTCGCCACCTGCGAGGATCATACCTAAAACACCAGCCATTTTAATCTCCATTTTTATAATATTGTCGATGAGAAAGTGTAATATTTGGGGGGCTCATCGACGCTCCAAAATCTGACAGCGTTAGCGAATGGCGCATGCAAACTGCATAGATCTTACGCGCATTTTGCTACGTAAACGTTTAACACGGCGATTTACTCTACGTTATCTTATTTGCCCAAGATTACAATTTAAAATATACCGTACTTAGATGGTAAGATGAGTTACTTTGCGGATGGCTGATTCAGCTCACATTACATAAGCGATTGCTCACATAAGATTAACAAGATCACCACAAGAGAGTGACGTTCTTGCTCAGTAATAAACCTGTGTTTTATTTATGTTTTATGACAGTTCCATTAGTTGATTCAGGGTGTCATGTGGGCAGTGGTGAATATATATTTTTTCTTGATTAATTTTGGCCTGATAGAGGGCGCGATCCGCCACCGATAAAGCTTGATGCAAGGTCATCTCAGAACTAATCAGAGAGCCACCAACGGACAAACATAAGGCGGGCAATTGGTCTTGGGCTCTTTGCTGTTGAATCGTGTCAATCAATCGCTGTGCTAACGTGCTTAGCACTTCCCTCTGATCGGTTTTGATCAACAACAAAAACTCACTTTCTCCCCAACGCGCAGCAAGGTCATACTCACGAATCGTATCTGAAATGGCTACGGCAATCGACTTCAAACAAGGCGTTTTGTCTTGCCCTATGTGCTCCGCACTCAGCGCGTCACAAAGCCCAGCATCCACCCATATCAAGCCGAATTGGCTCTGTTCGCGCTTACCTCGAGCAAGCTCATTCGTCACTTCTCTTTCTATGCCACGTCGATTAAGTAAGTGCGTCATCACATCATAGGTCGCCAGTTTATCGAGCGCGGCGGTCCGCGCGACAACCAACTTCTCGACGCTTTGACGCGCCTCTAAGAGCTCTCTTTCAACAACCGCTAAGTCCGCATCAACGGTCACAGCATCCAAATGGGAGTGACGCCGACCACGAGCCATCGTGTGTAGGCGCGTGAACCACCTCTCTAGCGGCATCAACCACTCTTTGGCTGCATACAGGTAGAAGAGTACACTCAGTACCAACGCGAGGCCTAGGTAAATAAACAACAAATAATCCAGCATAAAGAGTGGCAGCACCGCGTCTACATTCAGCAGCGTCAACTCAAACCAGCCCAATGCGTCGATGTAATGCATCATGGCCACCACATTACCTGCATCTTGCTTGAGCATCAGAAACTGTGACTCACGGCCATTCAGTTGTTGATACAACGCCGACTGGATGATTTGGTAATCACTATCGTTGTCTATCACCTCTTGCAGTGTCGGGCGGCTTTGACCTTGCTCACCCAATGGAAACACAAAGCGATCGGAATCTCGGATCAATTGCACGCGCAATTGGCGATCAATAAACAGGGTCGAGAGTGGTGAGCTCTTGTGGTGATTAAGCTGACTGACCAACATATCAATATCCAAACCCGTACCGACAATGCCCAAAAACTGGCCATCGACAATAACGCTTTGGTTGATCCACGCTTTGGTTACCCCCAAGTGAGAGTCTTTATCAATGTTGACCGCCAGAGGCGTTAAGCTCGATTTTTGCTCAAAGTACCATTGGTCGTCATCCGCGTTAGGCTCTAAGGTGTATCGTTGAAAGTCACCCGTTCTAATACTGTTGACATCGTTGAAGTGATAGGAAAGGTCCTGATCGAGTGCAATAAAAAAGTTTTTGGAATCAAAGCGCCATCGGTAGTGTTCGAGCGTTTCTTGGGCCACGGAGCGATAAACACCATCTTGAGCATTCTGCGCCCAGGAGGTGATGTTGGGGTGTCTTGCCAGCTCCTGCGCCAAGGCGATTTCCGTGGTCAACGGCGCAAGAGTTTTCTCTACATCATATTGCGCGATGATTTGACCATACTTCCACATCAATTCCTCGATAATATCATCGATAATATGCTTAGAGAGCGCATAGGCTGCCAACCCGAACGCCATACAGAGTACGAAGATTGCGAAAAATAGTCTTAACTTTAGAGTCATCTTTTTATCTCACCAGAGATAGATCAATAGAAGTTCAGATTGAAAATGTCAAAACAGAACCAGCGAATCATCACAAAGTTGATTATTTATTTGGCAAATGGGGATCACCATCCCATTCATCATACTTATTATTGTTAGTTCTAAAACTAAAAAGGCAGCCTAGATTGGCTGCCTTTGGGGTCTGCTGAAGACGTGCTTATCGTAAAGACATCGTCGTGTTACTTGGCGGATTTTTTACGCTTGTCCGACACTTCCCATTTTCCGTCGATATACAAAGCGGTGTAACCCGTTGGCTTACCTTCAACTTCTGAACGAACGTAGTTCTCTTTAGTCTTACGGCTAAAACGAACCACCATAGGCAATCCGTCCGGATCCTTTTGCGGCGCTTCGGTCAAGTAGAGGAACTTAGGTGACAAGCGGTCTTTAAACCTCACCAACTCTTCAACTAGAGGTGCGCGAGTTTCACGAGATTTCGGGAACGTACTCGCTGCGAGGAAGAGACCAGACGCACCGTCTCTGAGCACAAAGTAAGCCTCTGAGTTCTCACAAGGTAGCTCAGGAAGATGTACAGGATCTTCTTTAGGCGGCGCTACCTCACCATTTTTCAGAATCTTACGCGTGTTCTTACAGGTCTCACTGGTGCAGTCCATGTATTTACCAAATCGACCGTTTTTCAGCACCATGTCACTGCCACATTTGTCACACTCAACGACAGGGCCATCGTACCCTTTGACTTTAAACTCGCCCTTTTCAACCACATAACCTTCACAGTTCGGGTTGTTACCACACACGTGCAGTTTGCGCTTGTCGTCAATCAAATACGCGTCCATCGCGGTTTCACAGATAGGACAACGTTTCTTCGCTCGCAATGCCGCGGTTTCAACGTCTTCTTCAAGGACATTGATGATGCCCTCTTCGTCACCGAGGTTAATGGTGGTTTTACAACGCTCTTTCGGTGGCAGCGCATAGCCCGAACACCCTAAGAAAACCCCTGTCGATGCGGTGCGAATTCCCATTGGACGTGAACAGGTCGGGCATTCGATGTCGGTGTAAACGATATGATTAGGCTTCATACCGCCTTCTTCTTCATCTTGCTCAGCTTGTTCAAGATCTTGAGTGAAATCTTTGAAGAAGCTATCGAGGACCGATTTCCAGTTGGCGGAACCCTCAGCGATTTGGTCGAGCTTCTCTTCCATCTTAGACGTGAACTCGTAGTTCATCAGCTCATCAAAGCTACCATCAAGACGATCGGTGACGATCTCACCCATCTTCTCGGCATAGAAACGGCGCTGATCCACTTTCACATAGCCACGGTCTTGAATGGTAGAGATGATAGATGCGTACGTCGACGGACGGCCAATGCCGCGCTTTTCAAGCTCTTTAACCAGTGCCGCTTCGGTGAAACGAGCAGGCGGCTTGGTGAAGTGCTGCTTAGGATCTAAGCTCACTAGGTCAACGTGATCGCCCACTTGCACTGGCGGTAGAATTTGGTCTTCGTTCTTACCCATCGGGCGCTGAACGCGTGTCCAACCGTCAAATTTAAGAATACGACCTTTCGCTTTCAGCGTGTATTGTGCCGCTTTAACGCTAACGGTGGTGGAATCGTACTTAGCAGGGGTCATCTGACATGCGACAAACTGATTCCAAATCAAAGCATAGAGTTTGTGCGCATCCGCTTCCATGCCTTGTAAATCCTCGGCTTTCACCGCAACATCCGAAGGACGAATCGCTTCGTGCGCTTCTTGCGCCCCTTCTTTGCTGCCGTAAACATTCGGTTTGGCGGGTAAATAGGCATCACCGTATTCACTGCCAATAAAGCCACGCACACTGTCGACCGCTTCTGCACTCAAATTGGTCGAGTCGGTACGCATATAGGTGATGTAACCGGCTTCATACAACCTTTGAGCCAGCATCATGGTTTTCTTTACGCCATAGCCAAGACGGGTACTCGCCGCTTGCTGCAACGTTGAAGTAATGAAAGGTGCGGAAGGCTTACTGGATGTCGGGCGATCTTCGCGCTTGCACACTTCAAAAGTGGCGTTTTTGAGCACATCCAACGCCACTTGAGTTTGCGCTTCATTGACGGGCTTAAATGCCGTACCATTTTCTTGCGCGACTTGAAGACGAAAATCTGTCTTGTCCGCCGTTTTGGTGTTGGCATGAATGTCCCAGAACTCTTCAGGGACAAACGCTTTGATTTCACGTTCACGCTCAACCAGCAGTTTCACCGCCACTGACTGCACGCGACCAGCAGATAAGCCTCGAGCCACCTTTTTCCACAGCAGTGGTGACACCATAAAGCCCACAACGCGATCCATAAAACGGCGCGCTTGCTGTGCATTGACGCCGTCCATGCTCAACTCACCCGGTTTTTGGAATGCTTGTTGAATCGCGTTCTTGGTAATTTCGTTAAATACAACGCGTTTGTATCGCTCTTCATCGCCGCCGATGATCTCACGAAGGTGCCAAGCGATGGCTTCTCCTTCGCGGTCCAAATCGGTGGCGAGATAGACGGCGTCCGCGTCTTTAGCAAGCTTTTGCAGCTCTGCAACCACTTTCTCTTTGCCGGGTAGGATTTGGTAGTTTGCTTCCCAACCGTGGTATGGGTCGATGCCCATCTTTTTGATCAGTGCTTTCCTGTCTTTCTCTTTCTTGATTTTGGCTTTTTCTTCAGCGCTCAAACCTTTTGTCGAGATCGCCGCCGCCTTCTGGCCTGTGCTTTGACCCGCAGTTGGTAGGTCACGGACGTGACCAACACTCGACTTCACAATGAAGTCTTTACCTAAATACTTATTGATGGTCTTCGCTTTGGCTGGCGACTCCACAATAACCAGTGACTTACCCATAATCGACTCAAGTGTCCTATTTCGGCAGCGCTTTTAGCGCACGATATACTTAAAATTTTGCTTCTTTTTTTACTATTGAGCGAGATTGCAAGAAGATCAATACCTTTTTTAAAAAAGTCAATTGACTGCTCGACAATTCGACGACTCTCCCACTATGGGTAATAAAGAAGGGCGCACATACTATAGATAGACTCAGCGATGCGCTTTAGAAATCGAAACGATTTTTGCATTTGCTCACAAAAGCGTAGCCGCACTGTCCTCTTTATCCAACGTAAACACGCATTGAAATTATGGAAAAGATGCTTAGAATTCGGCTATCAATATCAAAGAGGTAACCCCATGAGCGATAAAAAGACCATCTCAGAAGCGGAATTATTGATGATCGCCAATCACATCATCCAAGAACATGATGACTATATCGAAGGGATGCGAGCGACCAGCGTAGAAGAAAAAGAGGACGTATTGGTATTCAAAGGTGACTACTTTCTTGATGACAATGGCCTACCTACCCAAGAGACGACCGCCGTATTCAACATGTTTAAATACCTCGCTCATCACCTGTCTAAAGAGTTTACACTCGCAAAATAACCGAGCGATAGCCCCTCTCTCGCCCCAAAAAAAGCCAAGGACTTTTGCCTTGGCTTTAATCCATTCACCCTCGTTAGCAGCTCAGCGCCGCCAATTTTTCGAAGTAGTCTGGGAAGGTTTTAGAGGTGCACTTGGGATCATTAATCGTCACTGGCGTATCGCTCAGTGCAACCAACGAAAAGCACATGGCCATACGGTGATCATCGTAGGTATCGATCGCAGCGTGTGTCAGCGTTGCTGGCGGCGTCACGATAAGGTAATCCTCACCCTCTTCCACCTCTGCACCGACTTTACGCAGCTCCGTTGCCATCGCCGATAGGCGATCTGTCTCTTTCACGCGCCAGTTATAAACATTGCGTATCGCGGTTGTCCCTTTTGCAAACAGCGCGGTGGTGGCGATGGTCATCGCCGCATCGGGAATATGGTTGAAATCCATATCTACCGCTTTAAGCTCGCCCACGCGTGATATGACGTAGTCATCCCCCCACTCAATCTGAGCGCCCATTTTTTCAAGAGCATCAGCAAATTGAATATCGCCCTGGATACTGTTTTTGCCAATGCCGGTGACTTTGATCTCTCCGCCTTTAATCGCGGCGGCAGCCAAGAAGTAAGACGCGGAAGAGGCATCACCTTCAACCAGAAAATCACCCGGGGCGAGATAAGATTGGCCACTCTGGATCACAAATTCTTGGTAGTCGCGGTTCTCTACTTCAACACCAAACTGCTTCATGATGTGCAGAGTGATATCGATGTAAGGCTTTGAGACTAACTCACCAATGATTTTGATCGCCACATCCCCTTTCGCCAGCGGTGCTGCCATAAGGAATGCGGTCAAAAACTGACTCGAGATGGAGCCGTCAATTTCAACGGTACCACCAGAAAGCCCCGTGCCTTGAATTTTCAGCGGTGGATAGTTAGGGTTTTCCAGATAGGTGATCTCCGCACCAGCTTGACGTAGCGCATCCACTAAGTGACCAATCGGGCGCTCTTTCATGCGCGGCTCGCCAGTCAGCACATAATCGCCAGTGCCAAGACAGAGCGCCGCAGCCAATGGGCGCATCGCCGTGCCGGCATTGCCCAAAAAGAGCTCAAGTGCGCCCTCGCTATGAAATGCGTGACCGAGACCTTCCACCTCACAGACGGTTTTATCGTCCGATAAAGTGTAGCTGACGCCAAGTTGCGTCAGTGCATTGAGCATATGGCGAATATCGTCGCTATGGAGTAAGTTTGTCAGGCGTGTTGTCCCTTTTGCTAGCGCAGCAAGCAGCAGCGCACGATTTGAGACACTTTTTGAACCAGGTAAGTTGACCTCACCATTGACTTTATTGATCGGTTGTAACGTAAGGCTTTCCATTCAGTGAGTTGTTCCTTTATCACCCTCATTCCTATTGAGGGCAATGAAAAATTCTTCGTACTGGCAGACTAACTAAAATCCCCGGTTAAAACCAGAGCTAAGTCACGTACAAATACGATTGAGTGCCTGTGCGACTCCATCAATAGGTCTTATCCACCCGAACGCCGTTGTCAAAATACAAAATCCTGACTTTATCTCCGCGACTAAATAGCATGTTGGGGTCCACATCTTGAATCACATCCACCAAGTGGCCGCTGTCGGTTTCAATCAACAGCTCAACCAATTTGTACTCCACTTTATAGATTTGATTGGCACGATGCCTTGCCACACTGGCTCCCGCGACGGCGCCTACCGCCGTTGCCACCTCTCTCCCGGTACCATCACCAAACTGATTGCCAACCACACCACCAATGACGGCACCTAACAAGGTTTCCCAGCCATTCGCGTGCGACTGAACGGTTTCTTCTTGACTGATGTAGCGCACGGTATCCACTGCGCCAAACACCACTTCGTTCACAGGTCTGGCAACATTTCTCTGATAAGCAGCATTGGCAAACAGAGGAAAAATCAATAAGATCCAAGTCCACTTTTTCATCTCACGTCCTCTTCGATTATGACGATATATTTGACTGAGTTAGACCCACAAACGCTGAGCTTTCCGTCTCCATTTGAGGCGTTAGAAGAGCCCAACGGCCTACTCGCCTTTGGCGGCGATCTCTCACCAGAGCGCGTTGAACTGGCTTATCAGCACGGCATCTTCCCCTGGTTTGGGCCAGGTGAACCCATCTTGTGGTGGAGCCCAGCACCGAGGGCGGTCTTTTATCCTAAGACCTTTGCCCCGGCAAAAAGTCTCAAGAAGTTTCAAAAAAAACAGCGTTACTCTGTGAGTATAAACAAGGCGACCGCACAAGTGATCGACTATTGCGCCAGTGTTCGCCCTGCCGATGAGACATGGTTGAACGAAGAGATGCGTGACACGTATAAGAGGTTGGCCAAGAAAGGGCGCGTCCATTCGGTCGAAGTGTGGCAAGACGAGACCTTGATTGGCGGTCTCTATGGCGTCAGCGTTGGCCAACTGTTTTGTGGTGAGTCGATGTTTAGCCTCAAACCCAACGCCTCCAAAGTGGCGCTTTGGTATTTTTGTCGCCACTTTGCCCGTCATGATGGTCAGCTCATTGACTGCCAGGTGATGAATCCGCACCTTGACTCATTGGGCGCAGAGGAGAT
>NZ_JCBDGG010000003.1:0-17921 GCF_059833835.1 Vibrio sp. R15-SG3-ISO1B
AGACGGTATGACAGTGCATGCCAACAGGAAGGCGTTCTGTTTCTTCAACGCGAGCGATAAAGCCTGGAATCGCGTCGATATCGACTTTCTCAGGGGTGTTGCCAGCAAGACCCATGATGATGGCGATATCCGTGTGGTGACCTTTCCCTGTCAGTGAAAGTGATCCATAGACGTCAACGGTGATTTTAGTGATGTCGCGCAATTTTCCCATTGCACGTAAGTCATCAATAAACTCTTTACCCGCCTTCATTGGGCCGACTGTGTGAGAACTAGAAGGACCAACGCCGATCTTATAGATATCAAAAACACTAATCATATTGATTACCTCAAAGTAAGCCTCCCGAGCAAGAGGGAGGCTTAGTATTATTCTATTTGTTTGCTATCCGTCCTGATGAATCAGAGCCCGGTTTATAGCGCGCCGTAGATTACAGAACTAATGGCAGCAAGACCACAGATAGTTGTGAAAATCTGTACAGGTGCAGAAGTTTTGTACTTCGCCATCGCTGGGACTTTTTGCATAGCAAAAACAGGCATCAAGAATAGGATGGCAGCGATCATTGGCGCGCCCATGGTTTCAATCATGCCAAGGATGCTTGGGTTAACAATCGCCACAACCCAAGTGGTTAGAACGATGAATACCATTGAGCCTTTTTCGATTTTGCTCACCGGCGTTTGTGAACGTGATTTGATAAGTCCAACTAAACCTTCATGTGCACCCAAGAAGTGCCCGAAGTAGCTTGAGGTGATCGCAGCAAATGCCACCAAAGGACCCATGTAAGAGATCAGTGGAGACTCATGCACATTCGCAAGGTAAGAGAGCACAGAGATATTTTGCTCTTTCGCCATCGCAAGTTGCTCAGGAGACAGAGAGAGCACTACAGAGAATACAAAGAACATTACGAAGCCCATCAGCATCATCGCTGCGCCGCCGGTAATGGCGTCTGTTTTCTTCACTGCGTTGTCACCGTGAACGCGACGTTGCTCTTTAGAGAACTGAGAGATCACCGGGCTGTGGTTGAAAGAGAACACGATGATAGGAATTGCAAGCCAAACGATAGATGGCATTGATGACCAGTCTGGAGCGACCGACATCATAGAGCCGTTCCAGTCAGGGATAAGATAGAAAGAGAGCGCAAGCAAGATGAACACGAGAGGGTAAACCAGTGCGGACGTCGCTTTAAGCATCAGCTCTTTGCCGAACAAGACGCCCGCTGTCATCGCCGCGATCAACGCACCAGAGAGCAACCAGCGCGGAATCGACTCCATACCCATTTGGTTGACAAGGAAAGAGTCAACGGTATTGGTGATACCGACACCGTAAATAAGAACGATAGGGTAAATGGCGAAAAAGTAGGCAAAAGTGATGATGTTTGCGCCAGTCTTACCGAAGTGTTCTTCTACTGTATCTGTGATATCTGCGTCAGGATTTTTCGCCGAGAGTACAAAGCGAGCCAGTGATTTGTGTGCAAACCATGTCATCGGCGCTGCGATTAGCGCTAAGATAACTAATGGCCAAAAGCCACCCGCACCGGCTTTGATCGGTAGAAATAGAACGCCAGCACCGACGGCGGTACCGAACAAAGAGAGACACCAAGTGAAGTCGGTGTAAGTAAACTTACTAGAGGATTGTGCGGTATTAACCGCAGTTGTTGTTGAATTCATGTTGTGATACTCATTTTTGGGAACAGGAAATAAGTCGGGTGCAATAGTGCCTTATTTTGTTTCACGAAAAATAGATCTAAATCATGCTTTGTGTCTGGTCGCACCAGTCGGTTTTCAAAACAGGTTTTTCATCACGAAAATGACGTGCCACTGGTGATTTATGCTAATTTTAATCATTACAAAAACTAATGCTAACTAAAAGGTGGCTAATTTGAGGTTGGCGCAAACGATTGGCTGCGTGAGATGAACAAAGTTGATGTGAATAGATGAAAAAAGATCACTTATCGGCGAGGGAGTGATAAATGTTGTTGCAGCGCTTGAATGATCTGCGCCGTCATCCCCCAGATAAAATGGTGTTGGTAAGAGAGACCGAACACTCGATGTCGATTCTGGTTGACGAGAAAGTGCTGACTGACCAATTTGGATCGGTCCAACACTAAGTTCAGGGGGACTTCAAACACTTCTGCCACTTCATTGGTGTCAATGCGTGGGGTGTAGTCCGGCTCGATAAAGGCTAGAAAGGGCGTGACCGTAAATCGGCTGACGGTGACAAGTTCCGGCATCTGGCCAAAAATGGCGATGCGCTTAGGGTCGATACCAATTTCTTCTTGAGTCTCTCGCAGCGCTGTTTGGGCCAGTGTGCCATCACTCGTTTCATACTTTCCGCCCGGAAAGCTCACCTGACCCGGGTGGTGCTTCAAGTGCGCGGCCCGTTTAGTAAACAGCACGTGCAGGCCATTATCACGCTCCACAAAGCCGACCAGCACTGACGCTGGACGCAGCGATTCCGATTTGAAGTGCGAGACACGTTTCAGTGCTTCCTGATGATAATCCACGGTTTGAAGAAACTGAAAACGTTGTATTAAGTGATTTTTATTTAGCACAGACAATATCTTAGCCCTTGGTCGTTATTTGAAAAACCGCCGCTTATGGATAATGCTTTATTGGGTAATGGTTATTGCAAGGATAGCGTATTTTATGAAGGGCATTATATTCACTGAGTTTCTCGCCTTGGTCGAGGAAAAATTTGGTCTTGAGCAGTTAGACGCCATCTTAGACGAAGCGTAAGACACCGGGATATATACGTCGGTTGGCAGCTACGATCACAAAAATTTGGTCAAGTTGATTGTTATTTTGAGCAAACAAACCGGCATTTCGCCCGAAGATTTGCAGCGCGTCTTTGGTCAAAGCGTGTTTGATAATCTGTCCGCGACCTTGCCTGACGCCAATAGTTTGGGGGGCTGTAAAAACTCACTGCAATTTATCAAATTGGTAGAAGACTACATTCATATTGAGGTGAAAAAGCTTTACGCCGAAGCCAATCCACCGAAGTTTGTGTTTATCTCAGAAAGTGAATCTGAAGTGGTGTTTGATTATCAAAGTGCCCGATGTATGTCGCATGTTTGCCTTGGCCTACTTGAAGGCTAGCCTATGGATAGTCCATCGCCGCTAGAGCGCAAGTTAGCACGAGAAATCGCTGCGCGTAAGCAAGCAGAAAAGCTGCTCGAAAATAAAAGTTTGGAGCTGTATGAGGCGAATCAGCAGCTTCAGTTGGTCTTAGCGCAACTCAAAAAGCAAACCCACAAAGATTTACGCAAGCTCGATTTTGAGCAGCAGATCAACGAAGCGTTGATCCATTTTGGCCGGGCGTTCTTAAGTCGCACACTTGATGATGGCTTAATTGCCAATTTCCTAGAGCGGATTCAATCCTCTTCCGTCGTCCTACGTGCAGGGGTGTTTATCTCACCCAACTTATTGCCTACGGTGATCGCCGACCAATTTGGTCAAGGTAGCCAAACCACGCTCGAGAGTATCAAGCCTTATGCGGTTTGGGATGAGACGACACTCAGGCTGCCACTTGAAGTGGATTACGCGGTGATAGGTGAACTCTGTGTAGAGGTAGAACCGAGCGTGATAGAGGCTGATTTTATCGAGAGCCAAATCGCGCTGGTAGGCGAGCTGCTCTGCAATGCCATCAGTCGCCAGCTTATTATGACCAGTAACCAAGAAGCGCGCGCAAGTGCCGAGGAGTCAGAGAAAGCGACCAAGGAATTTGTCGCGATGATCAACCATGAGTTACGCACGCCTCTTAACGGATTGCTCGGCAGTGCAGAGCTGCTGTCTGAAACGGAGCTCAACGAAGAGCATCGAACCTTACTCACTAACTTAGCCCATTCGGGTGGCCTGCTGCGCCATATCATCAATGACATTCTTGATTTCAGTAAGATGAGCGCCGGGATGATGGAATTGATTCCCAAAACCTTCCTTTGGGCGGATATTCGAGCCATGTTACTCGGTGTGTTTGAACCAAGAGCGATAGAAAAAGGCATTGGTTTTATTATCGACGAGTGCACGGAATTGCCAGAAGCCTTCACTGGTGACTTTGAACGCATCAGTCAAATCTTAGTCAATTTAGTGGGCAATGCGGTTAAGTTTACCGAACAAGGTCAAGTGAGTGTCTCTGCGAAGTGGCAAGAGGGGCAGTTACACATCAAGGTGGTCGATACGGGGATAGGGATTGATTTTGATTCGTTAGAGCAGCTGTTTACGCCATTTGTCCAAGCTGACCGAACGGCAAAACGTAACTATGAGCGCACTGGGCTTGGGCTCGCCATCTCGAAAAATCTTGTGGAGCTGATGGGCGGTGAGATCGCAGCAGATAGCGAGAAGGGCAAAGGCAGTTGTTTCTCTTTTCATATTCCTTTGACCTTGGCTTCAATAGAAGAGTGGTCGTCGGGGCAAATCGAGGCGAAAAAACACCAAAAACCTTTAGACGATCTTACCATTTTGGTGGTGGATGATATCCGCATGAACCAAGTGATCATCAACCAGATGTTGAAAAAACTCGCTATTGTGCCTGATATTGCTAACAACGGGCTGGAAGCTGTCGAGGCGGTCACACAGCGTCACTACGATTTGATTTTCATGGATTGTCGCATGCCCGAAATGGACGGGTTTGAGGCGACGCAATATTTACGCGATCAAAACTACACTTTACCCATTATCGCATTGACTGCCGGCACCACTCTCGAAGAGCGCGAGCGCTGCATCGAGAGTGGGATGAGCGACATTCTGACCAAACCCTACACTGCCAAAGACCTACATCTGATGCTTGAAAAGTGGGGTTAAGCACTCAACACGGGTAAAATGCGGCTGAGCTTATCGAGCGTCTCTTGATATTCGGCATCATTTTGACTGTCAGCCACCAAACCGCCTCCTGCCCAAACGTACATCTGGCCGCCTTCTGCCACTAGGGTGCGAATAGTGATGCTGGTGTCCATTCGGCCGTGGCGACTGATGTAGCCAATGCTGCCACAGTAAGCATTGCGGCGATGCGGTTCCAACTCTTCGATGATCTCCATCGCGCGCACTTTGGGTGCGCCGGTAATGGATCCCCCCGGAAAACACGCACGTAGCAAATCACTGGCACGGTATGACGAGTCCAACTTGGCGGTAATCGTGCTTACCAAATGGTGTACCGCTGGGAAGCTCTCAATATCAAACAATTTCGGAACGGCAACACTGCCTGGCGCGGCGACGCGACCGACATCATTGCGCAGCAAATCCACAATCATCAAGTTTTCCGCTTGATCTTTCTCCGCGTGCAATAAATCGTCAGCGGCGCGCTTATCGCGTTCTGGGTTGGTGTGGCGTGGTCGGGTGCCTTTAATCGGTTTGGTCTCGATCTGGCCGCCATTGAGTTGCAGAAAACGCTCGGGAGAGACACTTAAAATCGCGCCTTGCTCGGTGCGAATAAAGGCAGAAAAAGGGCCTTGATTGACCGCTTCGAGTTTTTGATACGCTTGCCACTCATCACCTAGATAAGGGGCTTGAAAACGCTGCGCCAAGTTGATTTGGTAACAGTCGCCCGAGCGCAGATATTGCTGCACTTGGTCAAACTTGCGCGCGTAATCCGCTGGCGTCATATTCGATTGCCACGGCGCTTGCAGCGCAAACGTCGGCGAGGATACCTCTGATTGAGCAAACAACCATTGGTGCGCCGCCTCGATGTCTTCACCAACCAAAACCGCACTCTGTTGCGAGTGATCGACCACCAGTGCCCAGCGATACAGGCCGACGGCCATATCTGGTGTGGTGAGATCGTGCATCGCATACACAGGTAACTGTTCCACGCGGCGGCCCAAATCGTAAGCAAAATAACCCAATGCACCGCCAACAAAGGGCAGTTCCCCGTCGTAGTCTGTGTCACTTAACCAGCGCTGTTGCGTGTCGTCGAGCAGCTGAAAAGGGTCTAACTTGCTGTCCATTTCCCCCTCAGGCGTGACCACCGTACTGGTATCGCCACGCGTTGTGACGGTGGCAATCGGCTGGGCAACCAGAATATCGAAACGGCTGTCGACATGATCTCGTGACGGTGAGCGTAACAACATCGCCCACGGCATCGACGCAATCGGGGCAAATAGCGTCGTCGCTAAGTGCGGATCATAAGAAAGAGGTTTGATTTGTAAGCCATTTGGCGCGTTGTTATTCATTTGTTTAATTTGTGACAAAGAGATCGTTCGTTGCATGGTATCAGAGGGAAAGCAAGAGTATCATAATGGCAACTCAGGTCGCTACATCGGCGTTTGACCCTATTACGGCGTTGGTCATACGACTCCTCTTAAGCAAACGTGTATCTATCGGCCTTATAATAAGGAAGCATAACGATAAAAGAGGCATGCAATGACGGTAATTCGCAAGCAGGATGTGATCAGCAGTGTGGCTGACGCACTTCAGTACATCTCTTACTACCACCCATTGGACTTTGTTCAAGCCCTAGAAAAAGCCTACCACAAGGAAGAGAGCCAAGCCGCGAAAGACGCGATTGCTCAGATTCTAATTAACTCGCGCATGTCCGCAGAAGGGCATCGACCTATCTGTCAAGACACCGGCATTGTGACCTGTTTTGTCAATATCGGCATGGCCGTGCAATGGGACTCTACCGACATGACGGTGCAGCAAATGGTCGATGAGGGTGTGCGCCAAGCCTATACCAACCCTGACAACCCACTGCGTGCCTCAGTACTGATGGACCCTGCCGGTAAACGCATTAATACCAAAGACAACACGCCAGCGGTGGTACACATCAATATGGTGCCGGGTGACAAAGTTGAGATTCAAATTGCGGCCAAAGGTGGCGGCAGTGAAAATAAAACCAAAATGGTGATGCTCAACCCATCCGATGATATTGCAGAGTGGGTAGAGAAAACCTTGCCAACCATGGGCGCAGGTTGGTGTCCACCGGGCATGCTTGGCATTGGTATCGGTGGCACTGCTGAAAAAGCGGCGGTATTGGCGAAAGAATCATTAATGGAGCACATTGATATTCAAGAGCTCATCGAACGCGGCCCGCAGAACGCAGAAGAGGAGCTTCGTTTAGACATCTTCAACCGTGTGAACCGTCTAGGTATCGGCGCGCAAGGTTTGGGCGGCTTGACGACGGTTGTTGACGTTAAAATCAAAACCGCGCCCACTCATGCAGCCTCCAAGCCTGTTTGCCTAATCCCGAACTGCGCCGCAACGCGCCACGTTCACTTTACGCTTGATGGCAGCGGCCCTGCGGATCTGACGCCGCCGAAAATCGAAGAGTGGCCAGACATTACCTGGGAAGCGGGTGAAAACACCCGCAGAGTGAATCTAGATACCGTGACGCAAGCAGACATTGAGCAATGGAAAACCGGTGAAACGGTGCTGTTATCAGGTAAAATTCTGACCGGCCGAGATGCGGCGCACAAACGCATTCAAGGGATGCTAGAGAGCGGTGAAGGCTTGCCTGAAGGCGTGGACTTAAAAGGCAAGTTTATCTACTACGTGGGCCCCGTTGATGCGGTGGGCGATGAAGTCGTTGGGCCTGCTGGGCCAACCACCTCAACCCGTATGGACAAATTCACCGATATGATGCTCGAACAAACTGGTATCATGGGCATGATAGGCAAAGCCGAACGCGGCCCGGCAACGGTTGAATCTATCAAAAAACACAAAGCGGTCTATTTGATGGCCGTAGGCGGCGCGGCTTACCTAGTGGCGAAAGCGATCAAAAAAGCGCGTGTCGTCGCCTTTGAAGATTTGGGTATGGAAGCGATCTACGAATTCGAAGTGGAAGATATGCCCGTTTCTGTCGCCGTCGACTCCAATGGCGTGAACGCTCACCAGATTGGCCCAGACACTTGGAAAGTGAAAATCCAAGAGATGGAAAGCCAAGCTTAAGTGTGAGAAATCGCTGATTTCATTAGGAATCAGTTGACAAAGGTGCGAATGAGTCGCACCTTTTGTTTAACGTCTACTGGTATTAGGAGTGCACATGCCTCGTTTTGTACAAATCTTACAGCTGATCATCGCTGCAGTTGTTGGCGCCTTCATCGGCTACGACTTAATCCTGCACGGTATCAGTATCTTCAATGAGAAATACGTCACCATTACCTGTGTGCTGTTTGTGTTGGTTGAGATTAGCTTGTTTGTTATCTACAAATTGATTGAAGACGATTAAGCGACGCTCAAGCGCAATCACGATTTGCTAAGCCTCTGATTTTAATCAGGGGCTTTTTTGTTCATCTTTGATTAAGATTGAAGTCGGTACCTTTAAGTACAAATGATCAAAAGAGGCCATTCATGTCCATTCCCACGCCGATAAAACAGCTCTCACAAGAGATGCAAGATTTGCTCAGTCGCAGTATGGATTCTCACGTGCGAATCGCGGTCACGGGGTTATCTCGTGCAGGGAAAACCGCGTTTATCAGCTCGCTCGTCAATCAACTGCTGCATGCCTCGACCCATGAGGCGCTTCCCTTGCTGGAAGCCTCGCGTGAAAAGCGAATTATTGGTGCGCGACGTGAACCACAAACCAATCTCATGGTGCCGCGCTTTGCCTATGATGAGGCGATGCGGGCCTTGTATGCGGATCAGCCCGATTGGCCGTTACCCACTCGTGACGTGAGTGAAATTCGTTTAGCGCTTAAGTACAAGCCAAAGAAGCGAAGCAAAAAGTTGCTAGGCAGCAGTGCAACGCTCAATATTGATATTATTGATTATCCAGGCGAGTGGCTGCTGGATTTGCCATTGTTGGAGATGGATTTTGATCAATGGTCTGAGCAGCAATTTGCTGCGTTGAAAGGCGAAAGAGCTCAACTGGCCGAGCCTTGGCTTAGTCAGTTAGCGCAATTTTCGCCCCAAGCGGACGCCGATGAAGACCAACTGGCCGCACTGTCAGCCGCCTACACCGACTATTTGCATGCCTGTAAAGCCGCGGGGCTACACTGGGTACAGCCGGGGAGATTTGTTTTGCCGGGCGATTTGACCGGGGCACCTGTATTGCAATTTTTCCCTTATGTGGAGAAAGAACAAGGGAAACAAGTAAACAAAGACAGCCAGTTAGCGATGCTCAGAGCGCGCTATCACGAATACCAAACCAAGGTTGTCAAAGCATTTTATAAGCACCATTTCGCAACGTTTGATCGCCAAATTGTGCTGGTGGATTGTTTGCAGCCACTCAACGCGGGCGCGGACGCTTTTCATGACATGCGCGGCGCGTTAGAGCAACTGATGGGAAGTTTTCGCTATGGGAAAAGCCACCTGTTGCGGCGTCTGTTCTCACCTACTATCGACAAGATTTTGTTTGCCGCTACCAAAGCCGATCATGTGACGCCCGATCAGCACCCACACTTGGTTTCACTGCTGGGCCAGATGGTTTACCCAGCATGGCAAGCCACCACGTTTGAGAATATCGAGATGCAGTGCCTCTCCATTGCTTCCGTACAGGCAACCCAACCGGGCTTTGTGACCAAAGCGGGGACGTCTTACCCTGCACTAAGAGGTGTCGACCTTGGCGGTGAGCCGCAAACCATTTATCCCGGCGAAGTGCCGAGAAAACTGCCCGATGCCAGTTATTGGCAGCAGCACGGTTTTGAGTTCACGGAATTTAGACCGCAAAAAGCACAGCTCGATGCGCCACTACCTCATATCCGAATGGATAAAGTTCTGCAGTTTTTGCTGGGAGATAAATTGAAATGAGTCAGCATGAAGAGCACCACAGTGAACCTCGCTTGAAGAAAAAGCAGGTCTTTGAGTCCACGCCTAATGAGGACACGCAGTGGCAAGGGGAGGCGCAGTCACAGGCGGACGACTTGACTCTCAAGCAGGCCTTCTCGTCCCAGGAGTCCTTCGCGCCCATTAGCATTGATGATGAGGTGGAAGCGGATGAGGCCATCGAGAAGCTAGAAAACTTGCGACCGAAAAAACGCACCAGTCGTTGGGTAACCGTGCTGCTTACGGCCTTTGCTGGATTGGTGGGCTGGCAAGCGGTCGATTCACTCTATGGTGCAATTCAAGCGGGGGATTGGCTGACATTAGGCTGGACTGGATTTGTCGCCGCGTTGGCCGGCCTTGGTGTAACAGCGCTGGGGAAAGAGTTATGGAAACTGCGCCGCTTGCGTCACCATTTTAGCGTACAAGAACAAAGCCAAGCGCTGTTGAAGGCCAACAGTGTTGGCCAAGCGAAGGCATTTTGTGAGCAGTTGGCCAAGCAAAGTGGTCTTGATGACAAGAGCCTTGATTTTCAGCGTTGGCAAGAGACGGTGACCCAATCTCACAGCGACGCTGAGATTCTAGAACTGTTTGATGCGTTGGTCATCGCAGAGCAAGACCGACGCGCCAAAGCGATTGTCACTCAACATGCCACGGAGTCCGCGGCTTTAGTGGCGATCAGCCCATTGGCGATCGCAGATATGGCCTTGGTCGCGTGGCGAAATTTCAAGATGGTGGACAAGCTAGCGGCGGTCTACGGTGTGGAGCTGGGCTATTGGTCTCGGCTGACGCTGTTTAAAGCCACCTTAGTCAATATGGCCGCGGCGGGAGCGAGTGAATTAGCGGTCGATGCCAGTATCGACTTGATGTCGATGGACTTAGCAGGTCGCTTGTCTGCGCGTGCGGGGCAAGGACTTGGGGTTGGCATACTCACAGCAAGACTCGGTATCAAAGCGATGGGACTATTGAGACCGCTTCCTTGGCTGGCGGGAAAGCAGGTCCGATTGGGTGAGATTCGCAAGCAAATTGTAGAAAAAGTCGTCGCTTTATCGGTCAAATAGCGCGAATGTGAGGCAGGCAAGCGCATGCGGCTTGACGAAAATCGGGGCTTAGGCGACACTTCTGTCAACTTTTCGTGACACCCAAATTAGGAACGGATCTGTGCGCTTAGAAGTACTATGTGAAGACAGGGTTGGTCTCACCCGCGAGCTACTCGACATCCTTGCCTCTAAGGATATCGACTTACGCGGCATCGAAATTGACATCTCGGGCATCATTTATCTCAACTGCCCAGACATCGACTTTGACACCTTCAGTGAACTGATGGCAGAAATACGCCGCATTTCAGGTGTCGACGACGTACGTAAAATTCAGTTCATGCCGATGGAGCGCCACAATACAGAGCTGATTTCGCTGCTGAACAATCTACCTGAGCCTGTATTGGCCATTGATCTCAAAGGCAATGTCGACATGGCTAACCATGCCGCGACGAGCTTGTTCAATCTTGAACCACAAGAGATGCTGGGTCACCCTGTGGCTTCGCTGCTGCCCAACTTTAACTTTTCAAAGTGGATAGATGGCAAGATCAATCGCCAACGGGAAAACATCGTGATTGGTGGGCTGGATTACTTAATGGAAGTCATGCCGGTTTACATTACCGATGAAACCAATGTTTCGGTACTCGCCAGTGCGATGGTGATGATTCGCTCAGTTCAAGAGAAGAGCCTGTTTGATGATTCGCTTCCACTGCACAACAATCTCGGTTTTGAGCATTTTGTCGGTATTTCCAATCGCCATAAAGCGCTGATCAGCCAAGCGAAGAAACTCTCTATGCTTGATCAACCCCTGCTGATTCAAGGTGAAACCGGCACCGGTAAAGAGATGCTCGCGCGTGCATGTCACAATCGCTCTCATCGTGCGGATCACCCATTTTTGGTATTGAGCTGTGCCTCGATGCCGGATGATGTGGCGGAAACCGAGTTGTTTGGTCACGCGCCGGGCTCATTCAACCATCAACAAGGCCACAAAGGGATCTTTGAACAAGCCAATGGCGGGACAGTATTCCTCGACGAAATCGGTGAAATGAGTCCACATTTGCAGATCAAACTGCTGCGATTGCTTCAAGATGGCACCTTCCGCCGAGTGGGTGAAGAGCACGAAGTGCATGTCGATGTGCGTGTGATTGCCTCTACGCGCCACAACTTAGCCGATCTAGCGGAGTCAAAAGCGTTTCGTGAAGATCTTTTTTATCGCCTTAATGTCCTCACCCTCAATATTCCTCCTCTGCGTGAGCGCACTAACGATATCGCAGTATTGCTCGACCTATTTGTCGCTAAATACATGAAGCAGCTGGGTGTGGACAAACCCACTCTCCAAGAAGGCTTGGTGGATCAACTGGTCAATTACCATTGGCCGGGGAATATGCGCCAGCTAGAAAACATGGTCCTTAGAGCGCTGACGGAACTGGAAAGCGATACGTTAACGGTCGATCTTTTCCATCTTCCGCAACTAGAAAACAGCCACGGCAGCAGCGCCAAGATCAATCTAGACGGTTCATTAGATGACATTATGAAAGACTATGAATCACAGGTGTTAGAGCGTTTGTATCAGTCGTTCCCATCGAGTCGTAAGTTAGCCAAACGCCTCAACGTCTCGCACACCTCTATTGCCAATAAACTGCGCGAGTATGGGATCAGAAAAAACTAGATGAAGCGAATCAGTACCCCCACCAGCGTATTTGAGGTCGATGGTGACGTCACACTACGCACGGCAGAGCCAACCGATGGTCAGATGATCAGTGATTACTTTGTGGCGAACCGCGAACACTTAAAGCCTTGGGAGCCTGAGAGAGAAGAGCCGTTTTATACCTGTTCAGGTTGGACTCAACGCCTGATCAAGTTGCATGAACTGCACAAGATGGGCCTTGGCTATTACCTGCTTATTCTCGACACGGATTCCGGCGAGATGCTTGGCACGATTTCGTTTAGCAATATCTCGCGTTTTCCTGCTCACACGTGCACGGTAGGCTACTCCCTTGGTCAAAGCGCGCTAGGACGAGGTGTGATGACCCGAGCACTGCGTTTAGCGGTGAACTACATGTTTGAGATTCAAAACCTCCACCGAATCAACGCCAGCTATATGCCAAGAAACACAAGGAGCGAAGCGGTGTTGCAGAGAGTGGGGTTTGAAGCAGAAGGCTTCGCAAAAGCGTACTTATTGATCAATGGTCAGTGGGAAGATCACAAACTGACGTCGTTAATTAATCCACATTGGAAGGCGAATTGAATGACACGCTTAGAACAGCAGCTTAATCTTCTGATTGAGCTCGACCAATTGAAAAGCGTCTTGCGCCGCACACGAGTCAAGAGCGCGCAGGGCCGATTAGAAAATAGCGCAGAGCACAGTTGGCATGTCGCTTTGATGGCAGTGTTGCTGCAAGAGCACGCCAATCAGCCCGTCGACATCGCACGAGTAGTGAAAATGCTGCTGCTGCACGATATTGTCGAAATTGATGCCGGTGACACCTTTGTTTATGATGCCAAAGCGAGCGCTGAACAAGAAGAAAAGGAACTGAAAGCCGCGCAGCGCCTGTTCGCAATGCTTCCTAGCGATCAGGGGGAGGCGCTGTTTCAGCTATGGTGTGAGTTTGAACAAGGCCAAAGTGACGATGCTAAGTTCGCCAAGGCGCTCGATAGGCTCATCCCTATGTTGCTCAACTACCACAATGAGGGGCAAAGTTGGCAGGAGCATGGCGTACGCCGAGAGCAAGCGCTAACGGTGAATCGTAAAATTGAGTTGGGCTCCACCGCGTTGTGGGACAAAGCCAAACACCTGATTGAAGACGCGACCAAAAAAGGTTGGCTGAAAGCTGACTAACACGTAGAGGACTATTGATGTCGTACATACCTTTGGATGAATACCAAAGAAAATGGATTTTTACTCACCAGTCAATGCCATTGCCTGAAGAAGACTTGGTGCAACTGCAACCCATGACACAAGCGAGAGCTGCGCAGCTCTGGAAAGAGAACATCAGTGCACAAAGCCCCGATTCAGAGCGCTTTAGCTCATCTGACTGGCCGATGAAAGCCAGCAATTGGTCTGAGAGTGTTGACTGGATGGCAAACTGGGAAAGTGATGACGAGAGTTTACCACAAGCGGTCCTTGAGCATCTTGATTGGCAAGATGATGTCACCGTCTATTTTTGTTACGAGAAATATAACATCATTGAAACCAAGTGGGCCATTTTCAAAAAACACTGGAAGAACTTTTTGTTTTACGATGATGGCCCGATGTTGATTGCCCGCCGCCGTGATCAAGCCTTGTGGTTCAGTGATGACGGCCAAGTAAAATTGGGGCGTCGTAAATAATCAATATGCGGCGCCCAGCCGCTTTTGTCGGGGTGACTGCTTTATTTCCATAAGCGGGAAATGATTATTTTGAACCGCGAATAAAAGTGACTTCGCTCCCATTTACCTGACGTCATAATGCAAGATATGCGCAATTTGTTATCATGTTTGAGACTTATAGTGTGAATATGACGCTACCGTGCATTATCATCCACAGGTAAATATCATCGATAGGTAAGGTTAAGGAAAAGCAGTGGACGCGATCATCCGAGAACTGAAAAAAGACTTTCACTCTAAGCTGAATGCGCTGCAATCCCCTGCGGCGAATAAAGAGTCCTCATTGGCGGTGCTTACCCAAGAGGAATTAAAAGAGTTGGAAGCTCGATGGATTGAGCTCAATATCTGGAAGAGCCAACAGAGCTAAGTCCACACGCTCTGCATTTAAACCACCAAAGACTGACAACCTCAATCTGAGTGAATCGATTGGGGTTTTTTATTGCCTAACGTAATTGCTTAACAGTAAAATTGTTATATTATAACAAAAGTGATCTTATCGTTGAATTTTACAGTAAGAGTCCCCATAGTTAACGGCAAAGGCGCTATCAATGAACGCGTATAATGATAATAGAAAGTTGCAAGTGAGAACCCATATGGCGGAAGTAAGAGCCAGAGTGGATTTTAAAGTCGGAGCCCAAAGCAACATCGACGCAGAAATCCTTTCTTTTCATGGTCTTAAAACAGACAAAGAACACGTCGCGATCATCTTTAAGCAAGCAGACAAAACGCAGCAAGCACCTCTGGTTCGCATGCATTCAGAATGCCTGACCGGTGACGTTTTTCATTCCTCTCGTTGCGATTGCGGCGAACAGTTGGACGAAACCATCAACCGCATGGGTGAGCTCGGCGGTATCATTTTGTATTTGCGTCAAGAGGGCCGGGGCATCGGTCTTTACAACAAAATCGACGCCTATCGTTTACAAAGTGAAGGGATGAACACCTACGAAGCCAACAACCATCTCGGATTTGGCGATGACTTGCGCGACTTTACTGAAGCGGCTCAAATGCTCAAAGCGCTGGGTGTAGAGACTATCCGATTAGTCACCAACAACCCTAAGAAAATTCAAGAGTTGAAAGAGCACGGCATAGAGATTCAAGAAGTCGTCAATACCTCTGCTCACCTCAAAGAGGGAAATCAGGGCTACTTACAGGCGAAAGTGTCGCACGGTAAGCATAAGCTCAATCTGTAACACACTCATTTCCCACCAATTATTAAAACCTCACTTTGTGAGGTTTTTTTACATCCGCACTGAATCCTTGCTTGCAAAAAAATTGTAAATTTGTATTATCGGCATTAATAGTGCAAATGATAATGATTAGTACTAGTAATATAAATAATAGTTAAGCTCAACAAGGATGCCCCTTTCATGAACGTAAAGTCTCTATTCGCTCAATCTGTTACTGCATCACTCGTATTGGCGAGTGGATCGTTGTACGCAGCCAACGTGACCCAAGCGCAAGTGGTCGAACACTATGCGGATGTTGCACACGCTGTCTTTGCCGACGCGCTGATCACGGCAAAAACACTCGACAACGCTATCGAGTCGTTTCTGGCTGATCCATCGGCGGCGAAACTGGAAGCCGTGAAACAAGCCTGGCTCGCGTCACGCGTTCCTTACCAACAATCGGAAGTGTTCCGTTTTGGTAACACCGTTGTTGATGATTGGGAAGGGCAACTCAACGCCTGGCCTCTGGATGAAGGTTTGATTGACTACGTATCGAGCGACTATCAATACGAACTTGGTAATGAAGGCGCGGCGGCCAACATCGTTGCCAACACAGAGCTGAAGATCGGTGCGACGACCTTAGATGTGTCGACCATCACGCCTGAGTTGATTGCGGACTTGAATGAAGTGGGCGGATCAGAAGCGAACGTGGCATCGGGCTACCATGCGATTGAATTCTTGCTTTGGGGCCAAGATCTAAACGGTACCAATGCGGGCGCGGGTGCACGTGCTTACACAGATTTTGTCGTGGGGGAAGGTTGTACCAATGGTCACTGTGACCGCCGTGGTCAATACTTGCAAGCGACGGCAGACTTGTTGGTCCAAGATCTTGAGTGGATGGAAAAGCAGTGGTCTGCCGATGAAAAAGGCAACTACCGTGAAGCCCTGCTGGCGGATTCTGCTGAGAACGGTTTGCGTAAAATGCTGTTTGGAATGGGGTCACTCTCTCTTGGTGAACTGGCGGGTGAGCGAATGAAAGTCGCGCTAGAAGCCAACTCAACAGAAGATGAGCACGATTGTTTCTCTGACAACACGCACAACTCTCACTACTACAACGAGCAAGGTATCTACAACGTTTATACCGGGCTTTACAAGCGTCAAGATGGCACACTATTGTCAGGCCCAAGTCTGCATGATCTAGTGACGCAGCAAGATGCGCAAGCGGCAGCAGAGATCCAAAAGCAGTTTGATGTGACACGCGCCCAAGTGGGTGAGTTGGTCACATCGGCTGAACAAGGTCAGTATTTCGACCAATTGATCGCATCAGGGAATGCGCAAGGTAATGCCTTGGTCAATGAAGCGATCATGTCTCTGGTTGCACAGACCGCTTCTATCGAGCGCGCGGCGAAAATTGTGGGTATCACCAACCTAAATTCTGACACCGCTGACCACGAATTTTAATCGTGGTATCAAAATCAAGGGCTCTTTTTAGAGCCCTTTTGCTGTTTTTATTCCCTAGTAGTTTTTGATAGTAGTTCTTGTTTAGATTTAAGGAAAAGTCCCTTTCATCATGTTGTACTCAGCTCTTTCGTTATCCCGCAAACGACCCTCGCGCTCATTGGCTCTATACATACTGGCTTTTGCCTTTCAGCCGATGGCGAATGCGTATGAAGTTAAGTCAGGCGGCGCCACCTCTGTAAACAAAGAGGGACCGAATGCGTATTCGCTCCCAGCGGCGAATTTACCCTTGAGTAAGCGTTTGGATTTCAGTGTCGGTAATAGCTTCTTTCGCAACCCTTGGGTACAAGCGCCTGCATCAACCGATGCCAGAGACGGGCTAGGGCCGCTGTTTAATACCAACGGTTGTCAAAACTGTCACATCAAAGATGGTCGTGGTCATCCACCAGAAGAGGACGACCAGCATGCTGTGTCAATGCTGATAAGACTCAGCATCCCAGCGATGACGGCGGAGCAAAAAGCGGCGTACATTCGTGATGGCGTGATCCCTGAACCGACTTACGGCGCACAGTTGCAAGATTTCGCTATTCAAGATCAGCAAGCGGAAGGGCAAATCAAGATCACCTACACCGACCATGTAGAAACCTTCAGTGATGGCACCACCATCACGTTGCGTAAACCTCATGTCCAGCTGACGGATCTTGGCTATGGGCCACTTCACCCGGATACTCAGCTCTCAGCGCGTATTGCGCCACCGATGATAGGGCTAGGACTACTGGAAAGTATCGCCGATGACACACTTGCGCAGTGGGCCGATGAGCTCGATGAGAATCAAGATGGCATTTCAGGCAAACTTAATCGCGTGTGGGATATTGAAAAACAGGCCCATGTCATTGGTCGTTTTGGCTGGAAAGCGGGGCAACCGACCTTGATGCAGCAAAACGCCGCCGCATTTAACGGCGATGTTGGCCTCACCAGCCGCTTATTCCCAGAAGAGAATTGCACGCAAGCGCAAAGCCTGTGCCGTGACTTGCCCAACGGCGGTTCACCTGAAGTCAGTGACAATATTTTGGACTTTGTCGAATTCTACTCTCAGCACTTAGCGGTGCCCATTCGCCGCAATATGAATGACCCAAAGGTGAAGCAGGGACAGGCTCTGTTTGCGCGAGCAGGCTGCGACAGTTGCCATAAAACAGACGTCGTGACGGCAAAA
>NZ_JCBDGG010000004.1:0-54065 GCF_059833835.1 Vibrio sp. R15-SG3-ISO1B
GGAAACGATGTGGGAAGGCTTAGACAGCTAGGATGTTGGCTTAGAAGCAGCCATCATTTAAAGAAAGCGTAATAGCTCACTAGTCGAGTCGGCCTGCGCGGAAGATGTAACGGGGCTAAGTAATAAACCGAAGCTGCGGCAATACCTTTTAGGTATTGGGTAGGGGAGCGTTCTGTAAGCCGTTGAAGGTGTGTTGTAAAGCATGCTGGAGGTATCAGAAGTGCGAATGCTGACATGAGTAACGATAAAGGGGGTGAAAAACCTCCTCGCCGGAAGACCAAGGGTTCCTGTCCAACGTTAATCGGGGCAGGGTAAGTCGACCCCTAAGGCGAGGCCGAAAGGCGTAGTCGATGGGAAACGGGTTAATATTCCCGTACTTCAACTTATTGCGATGGGGGGACGGAGAAGGCTAGGTGGGCCTGGCGACGGTTGTCCAGGTTCAAGTGCGTAGGCTTGAGAGTTAGGTAAATCCGGCTCTCTTTAAGGCTGAGACACGACGTCGAGCGCCCAAGGGCGTGAAGTCATTGATGCCATGCTTCCAGGAAAAGCCTCTAAGCTTCAGATAAGTTGGAATCGTACCCCAAACCGACACAGGTGGTCGGGTAGAGAATACCAAGGCGCTTGAGAGAACTCGGGTGAAGGAACTAGGCAAAATGGTACCGTAACTTCGGGAGAAGGTACGCTCTTGACGGTGAAGTCCCTCGCGGATGGAGCTATTGAGAGTCGCAGATACCAGGTGGCTGCAACTGTTTATTAAAAACACAGCACTGTGCAAAATCGTAAGATGACGTATACGGTGTGACGCCTGCCCGGTGCCGGAAGGTTAATTGATGGGGTTAGACTTCGGTCGAAGCTCTTGATCGAAGCCCCGGTAAACGGCGGCCGTAACTATAACGGTCCTAAGGTAGCGAAATTCCTTGTCGGGTAAGTTCCGACCTGCACGAATGGCGTAATGATGGCCACGCTGTCTCCACCCGAGACTCAGTGAAATTGAAATCGCTGTGAAGATGCAGTGTACCCGCGGCTAGACGGAAAGACCCCGTGAACCTTTACTACAGCTTGGCACTGAACATTGAGCCTACATGTGTAGGATAGGTGGGAGGCTTTGAAGCAGGTACGCCAGTATCTGTGGAGCCGACCTTGAAATACCACCCTTGTATGTTTGATGTTCTAACTTAGCCCCGTTATCCGGGGTGAGGACAGTGCCTGGTGGGTAGTTTGACTGGGGCGGTCTCCTCCCAAAGAGTAACGGAGGAGCACGAAGGTGGGCTAATCACGGTTGGACATCGTGAGGTTAGTGCAATGGCATAAGCCCGCTTGACTGCGAGAATGACAATTCGAGCAGGTGCGAAAGCAGGTCATAGTGATCCGGTGGTTCTGAATGGAAGGGCCATCGCTCAACGGATAAAAGGTACTCCGGGGATAACAGGCTGATACCGCCCAAGAGTTCATATCGACGGCGGTGTTTGGCACCTCGATGTCGGCTCATCACATCCTGGGGCTGAAGTCGGTCCCAAGGGTATGGCTGTTCGCCATTTAAAGTGGTACGCGAGCTGGGTTTAGAACGTCGTGAGACAGTTCGGTCCCTATCTGCCGTGGGCGTTGGAAGATTGAAGGGGGCTGCTCCTAGTACGAGAGGACCGGAGTGGACGAACCTCTGGTGTTCGGGTTGTGATGCCAATCGCATTGCCCGGTAGCTAAGTTCGGAATCGATAACCGCTGAAAGCATCTAAGCGGGAAGCGAGCCCTGAGATGAGTCTTCCCTGGCACTTTAAGTGCCCTTAAGGGTTGTTCGAGACTAGAACGTTGATAGGCAGGGTGTGTAAGCGCTGTGAGGCGTTGAGCTAACCTGTACTAATTGCCCGTGAGGCTTAACCATACAACACCCAAAGGGTTTTGATGGACTCAATGAAAGAACATTGAATGTGTAAGAACGTAAACAGCTTTCCGAATTAAAGAATTTGCTTGGCGACCATAGCGATTTGGACCCACCTGATTCCATGCCGAACTCAGAAGTGAAACGAATTAGCGCCGATGGTAGTGTGGGGTTTCCCCATGTGAGAGTAGGACATCGCCAGGCTTTGAACATTATCTGTTTAAAGCACGATTGAGATAAGACTTTAAATAGACCACTGCGGAGTGGTAGTTCAGTTGGTTAGAATACCGGCCTGTCACGCCGGGGGTCGCGGGTTCGAGTCCCGTCCACTCCGCCACTTATTAGAAAGCCCAGTCGAAAGACTGGGCTTTTTTACGTTTAACGCTCCCGAAAGTGCTGTGCACTTTTTCGAGGGCAGGGTGTCTGTCTGCTCGAGGCTTTTCTGCAGATAAGAAAAAGCCAGCACGTTGGCTGGCTTCGAAGAGAGAGCAAGGCGAGATTAAAGAATAATGTCTCGCACTTCAGGGTCTTTGCGTTCTAGGTAGTGTGTCGATTTAATGCGACGAATAGTGCGGCAACGTCCACGGATTATCTAGCACCCGCTGCTCGTGCTTTTGTCATCGTGTGCACCTTCTCCATCAAACTTGATGTCGTTGCTCAATTCGTGTCGGATACTAGCGTGAATAAAGGGCAAGCTTTTGGTCTACGATAGGCTTTCAGTATCGCGTTTACCTTGTGGCCAATAGTCCCTTGTCACTATTCAGTAACCATGCTTTAAACGCATTCTTAAGGACAAAAAAACTGGCCGTGTTGGCCAGTTTTGGTATTGGGCTAATGACCCGCTTTATTCACGGTAGAAACTAGGACTGGATAATACTCAGCGCCTTTTTCGATACTTCCTGCGCTGCCTTGTTGAGGTTTTGTTTCTCCAGTACATCTGCCAAGTGTGCGTAGTCGGAAACGTTAGAGCGGATAGATAAGGCTTTTTCAAGATGTTGCTGCGCTTCTTGCCACTGTTCGTTTCTCATTTGCAATTGTGCTAAAGCGCTGTGTGCTTCGGCGTTATTGGCGTCTTTACGCACCATTTCCTCTAGCAGTAGTTTGCTTGGGTGGGTGTCGGACAATTTCATCTCTGGTAGCAAGGTGATCAGTGTGGAGTTCGGGTGCTTTTTCAATGTTTCTTTAATGACGGTGAAGGCTTCGTGATCGGCGTTGCGCGCAATCAACTGTTTCACAAAACACTCTACTAGATGGGCGTCTTGCTTGAGCTTTCTCGGTAGGCTGTTCCAGTGACCAATTAGGCCTTCACTGCCTTTGTTTTCGGCGACATCAGCCAATAAGCCGCATTGCGCTCTTTGGATCAAGGTTTGTTGATCTTGTTCGCTAATCAAGCCAAGTTTGCCTAGCTGGGGCGTCAGATCAATCAGTGGCTGCCACTGTTTCAGTTCTACATAGACTTGCTTAAGTAGGTTAACGATCACCACGTTGTTGGGATGCTGGCCCTTGAGAAGATGTAAGGTTTCCAGTGCGCCAGCGTAGTTGGCCTCTCTCACCTGCTGCTTGGCACGTGTCAGCTCCACCGCTAAGGTAGAACCAGGTTGTTTACCTGCGAGTTCAAGGTAGTGATCGGCCTTTTTGTTGTCTCCGAGACCAATCGCCGCTTCTGAGGCAATCAGGTAACAAACGACAGGCATATCATGATAGTTTGCCCAGCGCGTGACCTTTTTTTCTGCGGTTTTAAAGTCGCCCTCAATCAGTTTAATTAAGCCTTCATTCGTCAATCTGCGAGAGTGGCGCATTTTACGTACGCTAAAGTAATTCCAAGTGGCAGAACTGGCATAGAGCATTTTCTTAACGAGGTACTCAAGAGCAAAGAGGGCGGCCAACGTCGCACTTAAGAAAATCACTAAGGTGGTGACGCTCATCTCAATCGTGGTGTTAGCGATAGAGACTAGGACATAACCTTGTTGCCCCGAGTATTGAGTGCCGACAAACAGCCCCGCACCTAAGATGACAAAGAGGAAAATCAGTCTAAACATTATTTATCCTCCGTAATCAATGTGGTGACTTCGCGGCGTAGGCGATCTCGAATAACGTCAGACAGCACTTCTTGTGTGTCGAGTTTTACCGGGTAATCGACTTGGATGGTTTGTTGGCCTAGCATGCCTAGGGCTTGATTGAACTCACGAACATTGTTGGCATCTTGGTTGAAGAACGCTTGAGACCAGTCACCTGCGGTGGCAAGCGCTGTGGTGTAGATCTTTTGTTGCTCGACATATACTGCTTTGATGGCGGTTTCTAGCTTCGCTTTAATGTTTTCTTTGAGATAGAAATGTTGCTCGGGAGAGAGCAGTGGGATGACATTGCCATCACGAGTTCGGAACGTAATAAAGTTCTCTGAGAACTCTTGTAACGAGGTCATCAGGTTGTCTTTCCAATCTGCCACGTCTTGCGAGACTTGACGAGCTTCCACCGCTTGCGCCTCTGGAAGAATGGCATTGGCGAGCGGTAAGCTATCGACTTGTTGTTGAAGAGCGGTAAGTCGTAGCACCAAGCCTTCTCGATCCACAAGGGGGACCCCTTTGAGTTTGGTGATGTCATTCGCCATGGATTTGCGCAGAGGTACAAGACTTGGGTCATTCAGTGCTGCGATGCGCTGGTCTGCACTTTCCATCAGTTTAGTGGCGCTGACCGCGTCGTGTTCTAAAAACAGTTTTCGTCCAGCGAGCTTGACGAGGTAGTCAGCCTCAGCCAGTAACCAATCATTGGGGCGACGGCCTTTTACGTCTGCCATGGCGAGCTGTAAGCTCTCGATGCTTTTTTGCTGCTGCTCTAGAACGGTATCTGCGCGATGGCTAAGCTCAGTGGCCTTCGATAAGATTTGCTGTTGGTTCTGATCCAACTGAGCCTGCATGGCCTGTTTGGCTTGATTGAGCTCTGATTGCAGCGCAGCGATTTGCGCTTGCTGCTGCTGATTCTTCTCTTGGATGTAAAAGGTGAGTCCGCCCCCAATCAGCACCGCGATAACGATGGCGATCGTAGCTAGCTTCACGCCGCGTTTGCCTTGTTTTTCTTCAAGCTCTTCACTTTGAGGCTTGCTATCGACTGGCGCTGTGTCGTCCGGGCTTGGCTTTGATGCGGTTTCAGGTGAAGTCACATCTTGAGATTCAGTGTCCACCGCGCTGTTTTCCTCGGTCATCGCTGCTTGGTTTGGCGCGGTTTTGTTTTCTTCGGGTTCAACATGTCCATTGTTTTTTTTACTTGTCATTATGTTTTGTCCTGTTGTTTTGGCTGGAGAGCGGCCAGTAAGTCCGAATTAGAGGCACTAGGGGTCGTGATGACATCGACAAAGCCCCATTGGTGTGCGTCTAGAGCTATACGCTCACTAGGAACGTATAGCGTTAATCCAAATAGCCAGGCTTGATAGCGCTTGCCGATTTGCGAGACAAGGTGTTCAAGCTGACCCGAGCTAGTAACGACTAGCTGATCAATGTGCTTATTTTGCCAGAGTGGGACGAGCAAATCTGAGCACAAAGCAATGTTTTCACGACGATAGACTTCTCGATACTCCACTAAGGCCCCTCGTGCCTGTAAGGTATCGAAAATCAAATCTCGGCCACCGTTTCCGCGTAGGATGACAATACGCCTATTGGTGACGTCATGAAGGGGTTCAAGCGCAAGTAGATGCTCGCTATCGCCCACTTGAGGATAGTCTACGTTTTGTTGCGTTTTTGTGCTTAAGATCTGTGCAGTTTTTTGACCAACGGCAATGTATCGCGCTGAATGTGGCCAGTGTTGCTGATGTTGGCGAAGGGTTTGATCGGTAAAGTGCACCGCATGTTGGCTCACGGCAATAATGAGGTCGGCGCGATGTAACGCATGCGCGATATCGCTAAGTTGTCTCCCCGGGTGAAGCGAGATGAGCGGTTGATGCTCACTCGCGACACCGAGGTGTTGCAATTGATGGCAGAGCGATTGGCCTTGCTGACCTGGCCGTGTCACCAATACTGCCATGGCATTACTCTTGTTCTGCGTATAGCTTAGTTAAAATGGTTTTGGCGCCATTATCGAGCAGTTGATTGGCCAGTGTGACTCCCAGTTGCTCCGCTTCGCTTCGAGGACCGCTGATCTCACCACGAACGATGGTGGATCCATCCGGTTCACCGACTAAGGCTCTAAGCCAGATTTGATCGCCATTCAGCAGTGCATAACTGCCGATAGGAACTTGGCAGCCTCCCTCAAGGGTGAGGTTCATGGCGCGTTCACACAACACGCGGTCGACCGTGTCTGGGTGATTGAGAGGCTCAAGTAACGCGATTAAACGCTCGTCATCAAGGCGACATTCGATGCCGACGGCACCTTGTCCAACCGCGGGTAGGGATTGCTCTGGCTCGATGTAACTTTGAATGCGCTCTTCAAGCTTGAGTCGTTTTAAGCCAGCCGCGGCCAAAATGATCGCATCGTACTCACCTGCATCGAGCTTAGAGAGTCGGGTGCCGACGTTGCCGCGTAGCTCTTTGATCACCAAATCGGGACGATACTCTTTTATCTGACACTGACGACGCAAACTGCATGTGCCGACGACTGCGCCTTGTGGTAAATCGTCGATGTTGCTGTACTGATTCGAAACAAAGGCATCGCGTGGATCTTCGCGCTCACAGATGGTGACGAGACCTAAGCCTTGGGGGAACTCCACCGGCACGTCTTTCATTGAGTGCACGGCGAGGTCCGCGCGACCTTCAAGCATCGCCACCTCTAGTTCTTTCACAAACAGCCCTTTTCCGCCGACTTTGGCGAGCGGTGTGTCTAAAATAATGTCGCCTTTCGTGACCATAGTCACCAGATCGACTTCTAGACCAGGGTGAGCGGCTTGAAGGGCGTCTTTCACATAATGAGCTTGCCAAAGAGCAAGGGGGCTTTTGCGCGTTGCAATACGGATCGGAGTCGTTTGAGTCATGATAGAAACAGATAAACCAAATGATGGCTCCATCGTATCACTCTGAGATAAAAATGCTCAATGCAATATGAGTCCTAAGCGGCAATCCTCAATCCGTAGCAAAAAATCATCAAAAAAGTGTGATTGCAATCTCGTTTATGAGCTGCGCTATTGTTACTCATCACGTATCCGGACCACACTGTAGCGCGTAATAAAAAGAGAACGACTCGTCAGTCAAGAGACACAAAATAGTGTTGAATCGATCGTACAATTCTTTACCAGCCCAAAGAAAAGTGTTAAATTGATCACGTTTTGATAGTGCTTTAGAATAATTATTAAACACAGCACGCTGTAGATAATTAACCAAGGAACATCCCTTGCTGGCTTACACCCAATCGCTAATCCATAGACTTGATGATCTCAATCAGCAACGCATTGAACGTGCGTTAGCTCTTATGGATGCGCAGGCCCAGCATGTTTTCCATCTGATTCCTACTCTTCTGCACTACAACCATCCTTTAATTCCCGGCTACTACGCATCCAAAGTCCCCTACGGTATTCGCAATTTTGAATTGAGTGAACCTCAAAGTCAGTTTGTGTCTGACACCGAGCTCACGATCGGTCAACCGCTCGCCACCGCAGACAACCCAATGATTTTGGGTCTGTATACTATGGGCAGCACCTCTTCAATTGGCCAGAGTACCTCCAGTGATTTAGACATTTGGGTGTGCGTGTCCTCGAAGATGAGTGCTGACGAACGAGACAGCTTGACCAACAAATGTCTCTTGATCACCGAGTGGGCGCTGAGCCGTGGCGTTGAAGCCAACTTCTTCTTGATGGACGAAAGCCGTTTTCGCAGCAATAAGTGTGAAGAGATGACCGGGGATAACTGCGGGTCATCGCAGCACCTGTTGTTACTCGATGAGTTTTATCGCAGTGCGGTACGTTTAGCTGGCCAAAGGCTGCTGTGGCAAATCGTGCCACCCGAAATGGAAGAGTGTTACGACGAGTACGTGACGCATCTCTGTAGCCAGAATGTGATTAACTGCTCGGAGTGGATTGATTTTGGTAAATTGAACCGTATCCCGGCAGAAGAGTACTTTGGCTCAAACCTATGGCAACTCTATAAGAGCATCGATTCGCCCTACAAATCGGTATTGAAAGCGATTTTGCTTGAGGCGTACTCGTGGGAGTATCCGCACACCCAGTTGTTGAGCCTTGATACCAAACGCCGCTTCTTCGCGCACAAGCCCGATCTCTATGGGATGGACGCGTACTATTTGATGCTTGAGAAAGTGACGCGCTATTTAGAGCGTATCGGTGATCACACCCGCTTGGATTTGGTGCGTCGTTGTTTCTATCTCAAAACCCATGAAAAACTCTCTCGCCAGCCTGGTGCAGGTTCGGTGGCTTGGCGCCGTGAAGCGCTGTCTGACATGATCCAAAAATGGGACTGGTCACCGAGCGTGATCGCTGAATTGGATGATCGCCGCAACTGGAAAGTCGAGCAAGTGAAAGTGGTACACCACGCCTTGTTAGATGCTTTGATGCAGAGTTACCGAAACCTTATTCAATTTGCACGTCGTAACGACATCACCTCCGCGATTAGCCCACAAGATATCAGTATCTTGGCGCGCAAGTTGTACGCTGCGTTTGAGGTGTTGCCGGGTAAGGTGACGCTGCTGAATCCGCAAATTTCTCCGGATCTGCATGAACCTGATTTGAGCTTTATTGAGGTACGTCCGGGCAGAACGAACAAAGCGGGATGGTACTTGTATAAACAGCCGTTAGAGGCAGAGAAAATCATCGGTCGTGCGCCACTTGAGCACAACGAATACTTGAGTAAATTGGTGGCTTGGTCCTTCTTTAACGGTTTGATCACGGAATCCACCCGTTTGCACTCTGTGATTCGTGATGCCGAGTTGGACATCGATAAGTTCTACCAAATGGTCAGCGATCTACGCAATACCTTCTCACTGCGCAAGCGTCGCCCTACGATGCAGGCGTTGGCGAGTCCGTGTGAGATCAGCCAGTTGGCCATGTTCATCAACTTTGAAAGTGACCCGACCTCAGAACTGAGCGGCCGTGCGCTGAAGTTGGATCAAAAGAGCACAGACATCTTTAGCTTTGGCCCTGACCAAACCTGTCTTGTGGGTAGCGTGGACTTGGTCTATCGCAACTCATGGCATGAAGTGCGTACCTTGCACTTCAAAGGGGAGACCGCCATGTTGGATGCGCTCAAAACGGTACTTGGTAAGATGCACCAAGATGCGTTGCCACCGGAGTCGGTGGATGTGTTCTGCTACAGCAAGAACTTGCGCGGTGTGATGCGCAACATGGTCTACCAGTTATTGGCCGAATGCATTGATTTGCGTTTGAAGCCGGTTGAGCAAGAAAAACGTCGTCGTTTCAAAGCGCTTAAGATTGGTCAACAGACCTATGGCTTGTTCTTTGAACGCCGTGGGGTGTCGGTGCAAATGCTGGAAAACTCAGTCGATTTCTATCGCAGCATTTCAACCAACAAACTGAAAGGCTCGCCCTTGTTGATGCTCGATAAAGAGCAAGATTATCAAATGCCAGAGGTCATTGATGGTTTTGCCAGTGAAGGTTTGATTCAGTTCTTCTTTGAAGACACAGACAAAGGCTTCAACATCTATGTGCTGGATGAGTCAAACCAAGTTGAGGTGTATCACCAATTTAGCGGTGAAAAAGATGAGATGATCGCGAGCGTCAATGGCTTCTACTCATCCGTCAAAACCGAAAGCGAATTGGCGTCTAAATTCATTAACTTCAATTTGCCGCAGTATTATCAAATCGTGCATCCTGAAGAGGGCGACTCTTACATCGTCCCTTATCGCAATGATGGCTCAAACTACTCCAAGCCAAGCCGAGTTGTGAACGCTTGAACCCGCAAAGTAAAGAGATAAAAAAAGAGCACCGCGTGCTCTTTTTTTGATTCTGAATGGGGTTAAGCCCAGTCAATCTCTTCATTGGCGTGCTTTTCACACTCTTCTTTGACCATGGCGATCAACTCTTTGCCTGTTTTTGAACAGATCCATTGCTGCTCGACCAAGGAGAAATGGAAACCACCGGATTTCGATGCGAGCCAGATTTCTTTCATCGGCTCTTGTCGGTTAATGATGATCTGGCTGCGATCGTCAAATTCCAGTGTCATCACGTTACCTGTGACCTCGTAGTCGATGTCCGCGCCTGAGTCATCAATCATTTCTTCAATGATTTGCATTTGAACATCCACCAACTGATGAAATTCAGTCTCGTTCATCCTATCTATCCTATTGCTTTTCTTGATTGTGGTGCGATTATAGGGGGCATTGAACAAATAATCACGATAGAACCCATGAAAAAATCAATCCTTGCTCTGTTTCTTCTTTCAGTGTTAGGTCTGGCAGGATGTGGTCAGACGGGCGGTTTGTACATGCCAGAAGAGACGCAAACGAACGAGCAATCCTCCTAATCGCCACGCGTCCATCGCCATTAACGGTGTTCATCGCAATTAAAACGACTATTTAAGGGAAAGTACTTTGGATTACTTCAATTATCAGGACGATGGCCAGCTCTGGGCCGAAAACGTACCGCTTAGTGATGTGGCTGAGCAGTTTGGTACGCCACTTTATGTCTACTCTCGAGCGACGTTAGAGCGCCATTGGAATGCCTTCGACAAATCGGTGGGTGAGCACCCTCATTTAGTGTGTTACGCCGTGAAAGCGAACTCCAACCTTGGGGTATTGAATACGTTGGCACGTCTAGGGTCGGGTTTTGATATCGTTTCTGGTGGAGAATTGGAGCGCGTGATTGCTGCCGGTGGCGATCCGAGCAAGGTGGTCTTTTCTGGTGTGGGCAAAACGGCACAAGAGATGAAACGCGCACTTGAGCTTGGCATTAAGTGTTTTAACGTTGAGTCTGAGCCGGAACTTGAGCGCTTGAACCAAGTCGCCGCAGAGATGGGGGTGAAAGCGCCTATTTCACTGCGCATTAACCCGGATGTGGATGCGAATACCCACCCTTACATTTCAACAGGTCTGCGTGACAACAAGTTTGGTATTGCATTTGAACGCGCCCCGGATGTCTACAAGTTTGCGCAAAGCTTGAGCAACTTGGAGATCAAAGGCATCGATTGTCACATTGGCTCACAGCTGACAGACATCGACCCATTTATCGACGCGACCGATCGCCTACTGGCATTGATCGATGACTTAAAAGCGCAAGGCATCAACATTGCGCACCTCGATGTCGGTGGTGGTTTAGGGGTCGTCTACCGTGATGAGTTACCACCGCAGCCTTCGGACTACGCCAAAGCGCTACTAGGTCGCTTGGACAATCATCAAGATTTGGAGCTGATTTTTGAGCCAGGTCGTGCGATTGCCGCGAACGCGGGTGTCTTGCTCACCAAGGTCGAGTTTTTGAAGCACACGGAGCACAAAAACTTTGCCATTATCGATGCGGCGATGAACGATTTGATGCGCCCTGCGCTATACCAAGCGTGGCAAAATATCGTTCCAGTGAAACCTCGCGAAGGGGAAGCGGTGACCTACGATTTGGTCGGACCTATCTGTGAAACCGGTGATTTCTTAGGTAAAGATCGCGCCTTGGTACTGAAAGAAAACGACCTGCTTGCGGTGCGCTCTGCCGGTGCATATGGCTTTGTGATGTCATCCAACTACAACACTCGCGCTCGTGTGGCGGAAGTGATGGTTGATGGTGATAAGCTGCATTTGGTTCGCCAGCGTGAAGAGCTGTCCAGTTTGTGGGCGCTAGAAAATATTCTTCCGGAGTAATGAAAGGGTTATGCATTTTCACTTTTCCAAGATGCACGGTTTAGGCAACGACTTTATGGTCGTTGACTGTATTACCCAAAACATCTTTTTCTCACCGGATCTGATCCGCCGTTTGGCGGATCGACATACTGGCGTGGGCTTTGACCAACTGTTGGTGGTCGAAGCGCCGTACGATCCGGAAACCGATTTTCACTACCGAATTTTCAATGCCGATGGCAGCGAGGTTGAGCAGTGCGGTAACGGCGCTCGTTGCTTTGCGCGTTTTGTCCGCATGAAAGGTTTGACCAACAAGTACAGCATCAGTGTCAGCACCAAGAAAGGTAAGATGGTCCTCAATATTGAAGAGGACGATCAAGTGACGGTCAACATGGGCGTTCCAGAGTTTGAGCCGAGCAAGATCCCTTTTAAAGCCAAGCAAACCGAGAAAACGTACATCTTACGCGCTGCAGATAAAACGCTATTTTGTGGAGCGGTGAGCATGGGTAACCCTCATGTTGTGACGGTTGTCGATGACGTTCAAACTGCAGATGTGGATAATCTAGGCCCGCTGCTGGAGTCGCACGAGCGCTTTCCTGAACGCGTGAATGCTGGCTTTATGCAAGTGGTTAACCGCCAAGCGATCAACCTACGTGTGTACGAGCGTGGCGCTGGGGAAACGCAGGCGTGCGGCAGTGGCGCATGTGGCGCGGTGGCCGTCGGTATCGTCCAAGGCTTATTGGACGAGAATGTCAAAGTCTCTCTGCCCGGTGGCGAGCTCAACATTCGCTGGAAGGGGCCAGGTAAACCGCTTTACATGACAGGCCCAGCCACACATGTGTTTGACGGCCAGCTGAGCTGCTAGCTCAATCCACACCTCGATAGATAACAAGTAAAGGGATGAATTGTGTCTCAAATTGAAGCGGACGCACTGACCGCGGAAGTGGTTGCCGAGTACCTTAGTGACAACCCGGATTTTTTCGCCCAGCGTCAAGCGCTGGTGGACAGATTGGCTTTGCCTCACCAAGAGCAAGGCGCTGTCTCTCTCGTCCACGTTCAGCTGAACCGCCAACGTCAGCGTATTGAAGAGCTTGAAGAAGAGATCACGACATTGATGTCGCTGGCGAAAAATAACGATCGCACCTTTCATGAATTTATGGAGCTGCAAGAGCATATTCTGCGCAGCGATAGCTTAAGCTCGGTGCTCAAATCGATCGAAGACATGGCGATATCTCTGGGTTTAGTGGCGTATATTCGCTTGGTGGGTGTGCAGGGCGGACAAGATAAGTATCGCCTGAGCAAAGAGAGTTATCAACGCTTTGCCACCAACCACCTGAATGGCAAGAGTGCCTATCTTGGCCGTATGCGTTCGTGCGATCGTGAACTCTTGTTTGGCCCGCATAGCCCCGCGCCGGAAATGGGATCTTACGTGGTGATGCCACTGAATAAGACCTCGCTCCAAGGTATCTTGGCCTTTTCCAGCTCCGACGGTGGCCATTTTCAGCCACACATGGATACTCTCTTTTTGCGCCATCTGGCGCTCGTCCTTTCTCACCTGATTGATACCCTGCCTTGGCAGGCGCAAGATAATGAGCGACGCTCCACCACCTCTGCCTAATGGTTTGCAGCAGCCCTTACTACGCTTCTACGATTATTTAAGAAGTGAAAAAGGGCTGAGTTTGCATACTCAACGCAACTACAAACAGCAACTGGAAACCATGGCTGCGCACCTAGCGAGTTTGGGTATAAAAAAGTGGACCCAAGTGGATGCGGGCTGGGTTAGACAGGTGGCCGGTAAAGCAATGCGTGAAGGGATGAAAGGAAGCAGTATTGCGACACGTCTTTCTTGTTTGCGTAGCTTTTTTGACTTTTTAGTGCTGAGAGGTGATCTTGCGGCGAATCCAGCCAAAGGCGTCTCTGCGCCGCGCAAACAGCGGCCACTGCCTAAGAACCTTGATGTCGATGAAGTGGGTCAGCTGCTTGAAGTCAATGAAGATGATCCGTTGGCGATACGCGATCGCGCCATGATGGAGCTGATGTATGGTGCTGGCTTACGTTTGGCTGAAATGATCGCCGTGAATGTCAAAGACGTGGGTCTTTCGGACGGTGAAATTCGTGTCGTCGGTAAGGGAGACAAAGAGCGCAAAGTGCCGTTTTCGGGCATGGCTGCCGACTGGGTGGCGAAATGGCTCAAAGTGCGCGGACATTTAGCGCATCCCGATGAGCCTGGGTTATTTGTCTCCAAGCTGGGTGGTCGAATTTCTCATCGCAGCGTACAAAAACGCATGGCGGAGTGGGGGCAGAAGCAGGCCATTGCCAGTCATGTCAGTCCGCATAAATTGCGTCACTCGTTTGCGACGCATGTGCTGGAGTCGAGCAACAATTTGCGTGCCGTGCAGGAGCTCTTGGGACACGAAAACATTTCCACCACCCAAATCTATACGCACCTCGATTTTCAGCACTTGGCGCAGGTCTATGACCAAGCGCACCCAAGAGCGCGAAAAAAGGGCAGGCCGAAAAAAGAGGAGGATGAGTGAAATTTTATCGCCATCTCAAACCCATCAAGGCAATGACGTTCGATCTTGATGACACCCTGTATGATAATTGGCCGATCATTCGTACCTTAGAAGCGCGTATGGTCGAGTGGCTACACCATCACCACCCCGTCAGCGCGACGGTGCCACTGAGTTGGTGGCAGAGCCACAAGCGACGCTTGGCCGAGCGCGATCCTTGGTTGCCTAATGATGTCACTCAGTGGCGCTTTCAGCAGATAGAGAGTGGCTTGGTGAGACTAGGTTATGACGAGCAACAAGCGCACAGCGCTGCTTCGAGCGCGATTGAGGAAGTGCTGAGACTACGCAGTGATTTTAGCGTGCCAGAAGAGACCCATCGTGTGTTAACTCGGCTAGCAGCCCAGATGCCGCTGGTGGCCATCACTAACGGTAACGTTGATGTCGAGCGAATCGGCTTATCGGCGTATTTCACCCTGACGCTCAAAGCGGGGCCGGATGGCTACGCAAAACCGCATGGCGAAATGTTTCGCAAAGCGGCGCAGCATCTGGCGCTGGATGCCGGTAGCATTCTTCATGTCGGCGATCATCTCAATACCGATGTGCAAGGGGCAAAAGCCAGTGGTTTTCAAGCGTGCTGGTTTAATGATACCGCTATCAGCCCAAGGCAGGCTCGACATGCGCGGGTGCTGCCTGATGTAGAAATTAACCAATTGTCGGATTTGCTGTTACTGACCGATTAGTGTCACATGGTGTTTCAGTGTTTCAGTGTTTCAGTGTTTCAGTGTTTCAGTGTTTCAGTGTTTCAGTGCGCAATGCATGGCCACTTTTATCCGCTTGAAAGGCCGCTAAGTAGTAGCTGAAAAACTCTCTCATGCGCGTTGCCTCTTGGGGGGCGCCTAACGCGTGCACGATCTCAGCGCCCACCTCATAGGTGCACAGGTGCCCTTCCGATTGATTGCGTCGCAAGTCGTAGAGAGAAGCGGCTTGAGGCGAGAGCTGCACACAAGGCAGTGATGCGAGCCATGCACTCTTATTGAGCATTTTGCGCGCTTCTTGCCACGTGCCATCCAACACAATAAACAGCGGAGTTGCACCGTGCGTATCAGCGTCGGCGCTCGCTTGCTGAGGCGTTAGGCTTTGCTCACCTGGGTAAAGCAAAAACGGCCGATAGCGTGGGTTTTGCATCAGCGTTAGCAAGGTGTCACAAGGCGAGGTTCGTTGCCACGTATGCACGCTACACATTGACAGAGTATGGCTGAGCAGCCCTCCGGTATTGGTATCGCGCTGCTGCTCGTTTGGGTGCGTCATCAGGGCAATGTGGGCGTTCAATTCAACGCGAGGTTGACGAGCGCACACACATTGATGTCGCAGTTTACATCGCGGGCAAGGGGCACTACTCATTTTAGTATTAGCCCTTCTTGATGCGGCGTGACCCCATCGGAGAAAAGCTGCACTGGGCTGAGCTCATCGTAATTGGCGACAGGTTCAACGCTGGGGTTAAGCGGGTAGCTGATGCCATTGTGACGCAACACGTGTTGATTAGGCACGGCACCGCCGCCACTGACGAACATCACCAAATCTTGCCATTCACCATGGGCCTGAGTGCCGAGGTTAAATGGGGTTTGCACTAAGGTGATTTTACTGTTGAATCGCCACGCTTGTTGGTGCTGTTCAAAAATCAGCAATGTACAGCCGCCAGAGCCACACCAGTCTAGTTGTGCCAGAAGTTCCGGTTGACCATCACCATTGAGATCATAGGTCAGCCAGCGGTATTTCGTCCCGTTTGGGTCGGTATTGTGCATGGCGAAATAGTCGCGAAGTGCTTTATCGACCTGTTCATCAAACTGGGCTGAAGAAGGAATATCATCGCCTTGTGGTAGGCGGGTGAGGCTAGAGCCCTCAGCACCGGACTGCGTGCCTGTTTGCGTCAAGGCCACCTTGGCTTTGTATAACGTTAGCCCGCCATCATTAATCGCATAAATCACGTTGCCAACACGCTCTTTCTTCGCATTCAACTGATGACCATCACGAGTAAAGATACGCTCTGAGAGCAACGGTTGCTGCTGAAGGTGAGTCATCACCACTTGCACCTGATCAGGATTAATCTGCTGCCAAAAGCCGTGTTCCACCGAATCGCCGTCGCCATTGTTATAGGCGTAGGTCGTTATGGCGGTATGGTCAGGGCTGAGTGCCATGGTCACGGTGAAGTGCTGTGCTTTGGTCGAGGCCGCGTGATAGTCATCGACCCAGTGTTGGGTGTTGTCTTGGTTAGCAAGCGTGGCGCAGCCTTGATACTGCTTATCACCGATCGTTAGGGTGGAGGTCCAACCATACAGTCTGTCACTCATGCCATCGACGCAACTGCGTTGATTGAGTTCGAGTGAGCCTTCTTGCCAACTGTAACGGCGACGGGTTTGTTCAAGACGCTTGCGCTCGACGGTGAAGGATTGCGCTTCAAACCCCATACGCTGAAAGACCAATTGGTCTGACTCAAAATGGGCAGACCAAGACGGCTCATTACCAAACGCCCGGGTCGGTTTTAGCGCTTGTTGACAGCGTTTAGGATTTTCAGCGCTAAGAAGGTTAATACTCTCAACCACAAACTTGGCGGCGTAATTGGCCGCAAACCCTTGTTGCCCTGTGGGCTCTAGGTGACCGACGATTTCACCATACAAAGGGCTGTAGGGTGAGCGCACCAGTTTCATGCCTTGAGCAAATCGGTCATTGGAGAGATCCAGCCAGTACTGCTGATTGCTGCCGCAAGGGGTGAGGCTGCGCACCTCGTGGCCGAGCACCACTTCACCGCGTAGCATGAAGGTTTGGGTAGGTGTGGGCGTTTCGCTATCGAGCGTCACATGCGCAGGTTGTACACTGCTGGGTGATGGCTGAGAACTGCACGCTTGTAACAACAATATGATGGACAGAGCGACTGGGTTTCGAAGCGCCTTCATGCTATATCTTCCTTAGCGTAAACGTAATGGATTTTATTATGGCATATTGGTTATTTAAAACTGAACCAGACACCTTCTCTATTGACACTCTTCGTACACAAAAGGTGTCGTGTTGGGAAGGTGTTCGCAATTATCAAGCGCGAAATATGATGCGTGATGAGGTGAAGCTGGGCGATTTGGTGATGATTTACCACAGCTCGTGCAAGAAAGTCGGCGTCGCGGGGATTGCGAAGGTCGTCAAAGAGGCGTACCCCGATCACTTTGCCCATGACCCACAAAGCGCCTATTTTGATGCGAAATCGAGCCCAGACAACCCGCGCTGGTGTATGGTCGATATTGAATTTGTGCGTAAAACCGATCGCTTAATTTCGCTTGCGACGATGAAAGCCATGCCTGAGCTGGAAGCGATGCCCCTGGTGAAAAAGGGCAATCGCTTGTCGATCATGCCGGTCACGGAATCTCAATGGCAGGCTATTTTAGCCCGAGAGTCTCGGGCTGACGGGAGCGCTTAAAACAGGTGGTCGTGCAAGTAATGCGCGACGGCATCGTCTGCGTTGCTGCCGATCACTTCGTTATTGGGCAGCGCATTTTTCACTTTCTGGTGAGAGGTCGCCATGACCAATCCCTTGCCTGCCATCGAGAGCATTTCCACATCGTTCATACCATCACCAAAGGCGATGCAGTTGTCGAGTGTCAGGTTCAGCGACTCGGCCACGACTTTCAGCGCTTCGCCTTTTGACACGTCTGCTGCCATCACTTCCAGACACCAAGGGGTGGAGAAAGCAATACTTAAGCTATCGCCAAATTTGGCGCGAAGTTGGGTTTCAAATTCCACCAAACGGTCATGATCTTTCTCTGGGTGGGTACAAAAAATCTTGGCAATACCCTCGGTTGGCGCGGCATTGGCGCTAAAACGTTGATAACGAAAGCCGGATTCACTGTGGAACTTGGCCAACTCTTCGTCATCGCGATCAAGCAACCACTCCTCATTACGGTACATGTGGATAAAGAGGTTGGGATCTTGCTTGATCACATCGATCACGGCTTGCACCTGATCACTGGGAATATTTTTGCTGTACATCAACTGATCATGCTGATCGTGAACACGCGCGCCATTTGAGGTGATCATGTACGCTGGGATGCCAGCAATTTCACGAATGCCCGCGACATCAACATGGTGGCGTCCAGTGGCGAAGATAAAGGTGTAACCTTTGGCGTGTAGGTCCTTCAATGTTTGTTTGGAGAACGCGCTCAGCTGGTGGTTGGGTGCCAGTAGCGTGCCATCGAGATCAGAAGCGACAATGCGAAAAGGCGTGTCGGTACGTGTGTCGGTCATATCACCCTCTTAATGATTGGTTGCCGTGTGCCATATAGGAGGGCCAACATGTTGTTGGCCAATGGGCAAGAGTGCTTATTCTACGTCATGCATGGCAAGAAAAAGAGGGTAATTTTCTCTGTTGCCCTTTTCCTGTTTTCACACTGCCCATTGACCTGTTTCTGAGAGAGTGCATTGCGAGCTTACACGCTGCCATGTTGGTCAAAGAACGCCAAAATCTCATCTAGGGTGCGGTTGCGGTATTCGTCGCGTTCAAACAGCAGTTCATGGCGCGCTCCGTCAATGGTCACCAGTTTGCTGCGAGGGTTGGTTTTGATGAGTTTACGAGCGAGCTGAGTTTGCGCGTCGTTGGCGACAATCTGATCGTCGCCCGCCTGCAAAATCAGCAGCGGAGTTTTCAGGTGGCGGGTCATCAACAAACACTGTTTGCACGCCATTAAACTCTGCCAGACCCAGCGGGTGCTGGCACCGCCAATTCTCAGTTGTGGCATCTCATCGTAGAGATTACGAAACCACTGGTAGCGCGCCTCACTTTGGCTGAGAAAGTTGCCCTCAAACGGTTTGGGATAATACGCCACTTGGCCGGGGGCAAATCTAGGAGTGGGGTAGACGGCGGTGAGGAACTGGCCAATCATGGGCGCGAAAGGCTTGAGGTAGGGCGCAATATTGACGCCAAACATCGGCGCGCTCAGCGCGGCGGCGTGGAAAAAGGCCTCTTTGTTCTCAATACCTTGGGTCTGTAAGTAACGTGTCACCACATTGCCACCCATTGAGTGGCCGAGAATAAAGCGCTCGTTATAACGCTCTAAGTTAAAGTGCGTCACCATGCTATCTAGGTCAAGGACATAGTCGTCAAACTCCTGCACGAAGCCCATCTCAGTGTCATCGATTAACCGGTCTGACAACCCTTGCCCGCGGTGATCGTAAGAGTAAACATCAAAGCCTTGCTGATAGAGATCGTAAAACAGCTCTTGGTATTTGATTGCGCACTCAATGCGACCATTCACCACCACCACGGCTTTGTTGTGATGCTCTGACGTCAATGCGGCCCAATAGAGCTTCTTTTTATCGCGCATGGCTAGGTAGCCTTCTTGGCGGCTCTGCCATAATTGCGCAATATCGGCATGGATCGCTTGCTCAAAATTTGTCTCTTGAGTATAACGAGGTCTGATGGGTGAAGGAGAAGGATTCATGGTATGGAGACCTATTGCTGCACCAAAGTAGAAACTCAATTATGTTGGGCAAACGCACGTTAGTCGAGAGGAAAACAAAATGGATATGCACTTATGGTTGGCTTATGTGCTGACGGCGATTGTGTTTAGCTTAGCGCCTGGCTCAGGCACAGTGAACTCGATCAGTAATGGCCTTAGCTATGGCACGCGTAAGTCACTTGCGGCCATTGCGGGCTTGCAGCTTGGCCTCGCCATCCATATCACCTTAGTCGGGGCGGGCATTGGTGCGATTGTCGCTCAGTCTGCTCTGGCGTTTAGCATCATCAAATGGGTTGGTGTGGTGTATCTGGTGTGGCTAGGCATTCAAAAATGGCGCGACAAATCAACGCTTGCCACTGCCGAGGTCAGCGCGGCACTGACCAGTGGTCAGCTGCTTCGCAATGCCACTTTGATTAATCTCACCAATCCTAAATCTATCGTGTTTTTGGTCGCTTTGTTTCCCCAGTTTATCGATCCTAAGGGCGATCAGCTGACTCAGCTGTTGGTGTTGGGAGCGACGACAGTGGTGATCGATTCTGTCGTGATGCTGGGATACACCAGTTTGGCAGCTCAAATGGGAAAATTTATTCGTTCCGGTCATGTTATGAGTAAAATCAATAAGCTATTTGGTTCCATGTTTGTCGGTTGTGGGGCATTATTGGCCACTGCAAAAGCATAATAGACACCTGTTAGGTCGTAGTCATGCGTGACACGTATGTGGCCCGCCAGCCAATTTTTAACGCTAAAAGACAAACCGTCGGTTACGAGTTGTTGTTTCGTGATGGAGAAAACAACGCGTATCCGGCGCACATTACTTCCAATCGAGCGACTTATCGCTTGATTGTGGAGAACTTCCTCTCGCTCGGCACCAATCCGTCGTTAGCGAAATCGCGCTGCTTTATCAATTTCCCTTACCAGAGTCTCATCCGCCGTTTGCCCGAATCGCTGCCCAAAGAGCAGATTGTGGTCGAAGTGCTGGAAACCTGCGAGCCAACCGATGAGCTGTTTGATGCCATTAAAGATCTTAGCCGCCAAGGGTATGTGATCGCACTGGATGATTTTGTTTATACCCCGCAGTGGAAACGCTTTTTGCCGTATGTGCAGATCATCAAGTTGGATGTGTTGGCATTGGGTTTGGAGGCGGCGTGTCAAATCGTCAAAGAACAAAAAAATCGTGGTATTAAACGGCAATATTTAGCAGAAAAAGTAGAGACAGAGGCGGAATACGTCGCCGCGCGCTCGGCAGGTTTTAGCTTGTTTCAAGGCTACTTTTTCAGTAAGCCGATTCTCTCCCGGCAGAAATACGTCACACCGGAACACTTGATTGCGATGGAGCTGCTCAAAGAGGTGTGCCAGCCTCGTGTTGATTTTGACAAGGTCGAAGCGATCGTCGCGAAAGACATCGCGTTGTCTTATCAATTGCTGCGGTTCGTCAATACCATGTCGGAGCGGCTGTCGGTCACCATCTCTTCATTTCGCCAAGCCTTGGTTTACCTCGGTGAGGATAAGCTGCGTGTCTTTGTCTCGTTGGCGGTGGCGTCATACATCTCGACCAATAAACCCGCAGAGCTGTATAACTTGTCGTTGCAGCGCGCGCAATTCTGCTTACTGATGTCGTATGACAATCCGTTCCAGCCTTATCGCGATCAAGCCTTCTTAATTGGTTTATTCTCAGTTTTGGATGCGCTGCTGGACTTACCGCTTGAGGATCTGGTGAGTCAGTTGCCACTCAATCGTGCGATTAAATTGGCCCTATTGGAGCGCCAAGGCCCTTACGGCGACTTATTGCTGCTAGAGGAGTGCTACGAACGCTGCGACTGGCACGGTATGCAGCAAGTGTGTAGAAAACTCAACCTCAGCGTGGATGACGTCATGCCGCGTATCAACGAAGCGCAGCGCTGGAGCCAAGACGTCAACCGTCTAGTGTAAAGCGCCTAGTGCCAATCCCCTAGTGACAAGCGCATCCATTTACAGCGCGCCGCGCTTTTTGAAACTTTTATGACATCGCCACTCTCCCTCTTGATCTTCCTCTCCTGATATATAAATATATTTGTATATCCATATATGAGAATGTAGACAATGTTACCTCACCAATTCTTCAAGTTGTTGTCGGACGAGACTCGCGTTCGTTGCTTAATGCTGATCGTGCGCGAAGAGTGTTTGTGTGTCGGTGAGTTAACCGAGGCGCTGCAAGAGAGCCAACCGAAAATTTCTCGTCATCTTGCGTTGCTACGCTCAAACGGCATTTTGGTCGATGTACGTCAGGGCCAGTGGGTCTTTTATCGACTGGCCGCCGATTTGCCGGGATGGATGAACAAATTGATCGATGATCTGGTGGCTTCAAACTGCTTAAAGACGCAGTACCAACAAGATCAACAAAGGTTACACGCGATTCAGGCTCGCCCTGTGTGCTGTGTGTAGCGGTCCAAATGAATGATGAAACAGATTGCCAATTGAGAGAGTGTGCAACATGACAATTAAAGTAGGGATTAACGGATTTGGTCGTATCGGCCGTTTGGCGCTGCGCGCTGCGTTTGATTGGGATGAGCTAGAATTTGTTCAAATCAACGATGTGGCGGGCGATACTGCGACGTTAGCGCACTTGCTAGAGTTCGATTCCGTGCAAGGCCGTTGGCATCATGAAGTGGGCGTTGAGGGCGATAGCATGATCATCAATGGTCAGCGTATCAAGACCACTCAATCGCGCGACATCGATGCCGTTGACTGGTCAGGATGTGATGTCGTGATTGAATCAACGGGCGTGCATCGCAAAACGTCATTTTTGAACCAATACCTTGCGCAAGGCGTGAAGCGTGTTGTGGTCTCTGCACCTGTCAAAGAAGAGGGGGTGGCGAACATCGTGGTGGGCGTAAACGATCATATTTTCGACCCTGAGGTTCATCAGATTGTGACGGCAGCGTCATGTACCACCAACTGTATTGCCCCAGTGGTGAAAGTCATTCATGAAAAACTGGGTATTGAGCAATCTTCGTTCACGACCATTCATGATTTGACCAACACGCAAACCATTTTGGATGCGCCGCATAAAGATTTACGCCGCGCGCGTGCATGCGGGATGAGCCTAATCCCAACCACTACCGGCTCAGCAAAAGCGATCGTCGAAATCTTCCCAGAGTTAGAAGGCAAGATTAACGGTCACGCCGTACGTGTGCCACTGGCTAACGCCTCGCTCACCGACATTATTTTCGATGTGAGCCGAGACACCACCGCTGAAGAAGTGAATGCGCTCCTTAAAGAAGCGTCACAAGGCGAATTACAAGGCATTTTGGGCTTTGAAGAGCGTCCATTGGTCTCAATCGACTACAAGGGTGACCAACGCTCAACCATCGTAGATGCACTCTCGACTATGGTCGTTGGTGGCCGCATGGTCAAAATCTACGCTTGGTATGACAATGAAATGGGTTACGCCACTCGCACTGCTGAGTTGGTACGCAAAGTCGGTTTGGCATAAGGAGGACTGGTCATGACACACCCAACATGGCAACTGGATTTAGAACAAGGTGCGTTGGTGCTGACTCCGTGTCCAGGCACAAAAGACGCAGACCTTGATGCCTCGCTCGAACATCTCAAAGCACAAGGTGTTGAAGCGATCGTCACTGCGCTCGACGATGCGGAATTAGCCAGTAAAGACGTCGCGGCGTTGGGCGAAAAAACCCAAGCGCTCGGTATGCAGTGGTTCCAAATTGAAATAGAAGACGACTGCGCCCCTGGCAGTGAATTTGCGGCTAAGTGGCAACTCGCTAGCCCAACGCTGCACCGTATTGTCGATAATGGCGGCAAAGTAGCGATGCACTGCATGGGCGGATCGGGTCGTACCGGTCTATTCGCTGCCCATCTGTTGCTGGAAAAAAATTGGCCACTAGAGACCATCATTAAAGAAGTGCAGGCGCTGCGCCCGGGCGCATTCACTAAGCCTGTGCAAGTGGATTACATTCAATCCGTAGCTGGCTAACAACCGAAGAGCGCTTTTGGACTATGGCAACTCAAAAGCGCTCAAACATCGCGATAGGTGAATTATGTTCGCTAACCTGAGCAAAAGCGTCCGCCAATACATGTTGGTCACGTTTAATTACTGGAATTTCACCATCACCGATGGCGCCCTGCGTATGTTGGTGGTGCTTTACTTTCATGATCTGGGCTACAGCACGCTCGAAATTGCCTCATTGTTCTTGTTTTACGAGTTCTTTGGCGTCGTCACCAACTTGGTCGGCGGCTGGCTCGGTGCGCGTTTGGGCCTCAACAAGACCATGAATCTAGGGCTGGCGCTGCAAATCGGCGCGTTATTAATGTTGGCGGTGCCGAACGTTTGGCTGACCATCCCTTGGGTGATGGCGGCGCAGGCGTTATCGGGTATTGCTAAAGATCTGAACAAGATGAGCGCGAAAAGTTCGATCAAAACGTTAGTGCCGGATGAGCAGCAAGGTTCGCTGTATAAATGGGTCGCGATTTTAACCGGCTCCAAAAATGCCCTAAAAGGGGCGGGCTTTTTTATCGGTGGTTTACTGCTCTCGCTGGTGGGCTTTAAGTCCGCAGTATTGCTGATGGCAGGCGTGCTGACCTTGGTCTTTATTGGCAGTGTGCTGAGCTTAGACAGTGGTATGGGCAAAGCCAAAAACAAACCCAAGTTTACGCAGATTTTCTCTAAATCAGAGTCCATTAACATCCTCTCGGCAGCGCGCCTATTCTTGTTTGGCGCTCGTGATGTGTGGTTTGTGGTCGCCTTACCTATCTACCTAGGTTCTGTTTTTGGTTGGCAGCATTTGTGGGTGGGGGGATTTCTCGCTGCCTGGACCATCGCTTACGGCATAGTGCAAGGCTTGGCGCCGAAGATCACCGGCAAAGCGCAGGGCCGCGTGCCTGATGGTCATGCAGCGTTAGTCTGGGCCGGGGCTCTCGCCGTCGTGACGGCGGCTATTGCCTATGCCGTGCAGATCGGTTGGCAACCGGAATGGGTGATTGTTGGTGGCTTAATGGTGTTTGGCGCGATATTCGCGGTCAACTCGTCACTGCACTCTTACCTGATTGTCAGTTATGCCAAGGGCGATGGTGTCTCACTGGATGTTGGCTTCTACTATATGGCCAATGCGATGGGGCGTTTGATCGGCACCATTCTTTCTGGCTGGGTATTTCAGGTGGCGGGCTTGGCGGCCTGCTTGTGGGTGTCGTTTGCGTTTTTGGCTCTAACGACGCTGATCTCATTGAAATTACCAAAAGTGAAACAGCCTGCCATTGCTTAATCGCTTGGTAGGAGTCTTCACAAAGCGCTGACGAAGTTTTCCCTTTTGTCAGCGCTTTTCTTGTTATAGTCGAGAGATCCCAGACAAGAGATCCATCCTATGCGCCAACGAGTCCTCTTTTTTGATTTGCTTCGCTGTGTTGCGGCTGTCGCTGTGATTGCCATTCATGTGCTCGCTCCTTACCGGCACGAATTGGGCGTTATCCCTTTTGAGCAATGGTGGACAGCGGTGGCAGTCAACGGGGTGACGCGTTGGGCCGTTCCGGTGTTCATTTTGATCAGTGGCGCCTTGATGCTGAGCGATACTCGCCCGTTTGATTTGCGCTATTACGTTCAGCGCCGTTTGGGTAAGGTGCTGATTCCGTTTGTCGTATGGTCGATTTTTTATGCCTATCTTTCAGGGTGGAGCGCGCAAGGTTTTGATGCTCAGACGGTCAAAGCGGTCCTGTTAGGTAGCGCCCAGCATGAAACTTACTATCACCTTGGCTTCTTCTATTACTTTATCCCGCTTTATTTTGTCATTCCTGTTTTTCAGTATGTGGTGAAGCAGTATGGCGATGGCGCGTTGTGGGCGTATGTCGCCATCTGGCTGCTTACCACGACCTTATATCTATTCCGAATTGATGGGCCATGGAGCCACGAGCTTTGGCTCTATAGTGGGTACTTACCTCTTGGCTACTTTCTCTATCAAAGAGTACCGCTCAACCGAACCTTGTTAGGGGTGAGCATGCTGCTTGGTGGTGTGGCCTTGTGGGTGACGGTGCACATGGTGGTGACGTACAGTGTTGCGTCGGGCGAATACACGGTCGGTCGCTGGCTCTCCTATAAAACCCTCAATGTGGTGTTGGCTGCCAGTATGGTGTTCATGCTGTGTCGAGGGCTGGGAGAACGCTTATCGCCGCAGGTGGCAAAAGGGGTAGGCGTGGTGAGTAAGCACAGTTTGGGGATCTACTTGTTGCATCCTATTTTTTTGTGGCCAATGAAAGAGTACGGTTGGTATCAAGGCCATCCTGCCTGGGTGATCCCATTGTGGATATTGCTTAGCGGCGCGGGCGCACTGCTCATGAGTCATTGCCTTTCTCTATCGAGTAAAACGCGCTGGCTACTCCCCTAACGCTGGCGTGCGAAGTGAAGAAAGGTGTCGCCCTGATAGGTCAGGGTGCCTTTGTCTCCTGGGTTTAGTGCGTGGTAGTAGTGGACGCCGACTTGAAATTCTCGCTTAGGCCCAAGCCGACCTTTTTGCACATAAATCCAGTATTCCAAATCATCTTCGCCGGGGGCGGCATGCTCGACCGGCACACTCTGTTTATCGAGTATCGTGACCTGCGCGCTCTGCTCCTGCGAGCCTTCGCCTTGCATGTGTTGGCGATAAAAGCGAACAAACAGTGCGCCGCTGATCAGCACAAACAGCACAATCGCGACAAACAGAGTAATAGGCATACAACGGGCTCCTCAAAAGTACCGCGTTAGTGTAATCCGCTTCAGGTGGGGATGTCAGATCCAGCCCACATATCTTAGTGACGTTTCAGTGGATTTCTCACATTTCTCGAGCGATATCACAGGCGGTGATGCCGTGTCCGTTCATGTTAGTTACTTGTTGATTCCTTTACACAAATTTACTCGAAACTGTGAAAAATTTGCCAAAACTGGATAGCGCATTGATTGAATTCTCCCTAAACTAACGGAGACGGAGGGAAATTATGTCTGATATTGAGAGTGTCATTACGAGAACTCGTAAAATCGAGAAGCTCCTTCGGACACAATATCACGCAGAGGGGAAAGGCTTGCATCAGCTTGTTACAAGTTGCGAAGAGCGTTTACCTCATGATGTGATTGGCAAGCTGCGTTATATCGCGACGATTCGGAACAAAGTGGTACACGAATACGATTACCAGCTTGAAGACCCAGCGAGTTTTCTCAACACGTGTGATGAGTGTGAAAAAGAACTGATCCCGCGAAGCAGTCGGTTTATTTGGCGAACTGCGATTGTGCTGATGACCATGGCGACCTTAGCGGCGCTGTTCTTCTATTATGCACATTGGGATGTTTTAACTAAGCACCTTGGTTAAAAGGCCATTAATCGATGTTTTGTGATTTGCGGATAAACAGCGCAGGTGTCGATAAGGTCGCCATAGATAGGTGGTAAAACAGGCAAAAACAAAAAAGGGACGCTACGGCGTCCCTTTTTTGTTTTTTACAATTCAGACTAGTACAACATCGGCAGTGTCATTAGGCCAACAACAACCGCGATCATTACAAGTCCTTGTTTTTGTGAAGAAGTAATCATAACACTGCTCCTTAATAGTGATGCTTAACTCTATGCCTTTTAGAATAGCAATAGTTTTGGGGGTTTATCAAGCTATTTTATCCCTATAGAGAAAAAGTGCTGTTAATTTTCTGTTAAAACTGCCGGATTTTGCCTGTTTTTACCCGGTGAATGTTTGGTTTTTGTGTTGGCTTCTATTTGTTCTTGTGTTTAACTTTGCGTTTTAAGTTATTGTATTTTAATGTTTTTGTTCTTATGTATTCGTTCTGTTTTTCTGGTTTTTGTGTTTTATGGGGCTTATTTTTGGCTGGTGGAATTATTTTGGTTAAAGTCGTAGTTTTGTCGTTATGATTATCATTTTTTGTCGTGAATGAGAGGGTGAAGGGTGGCAGCGCACAGTCTAGAAAAGAGATAATTTGTAAAGACGGTTTTTTGTACTCAAAAATTTTCGTTTAAGTTATTAATATAGTTGAATTTGTTTCTGTTTCTCTTATCTGTTCTCTGGGTTTTTGCTTGGAAATGATCGTTTCATTGTTACATCACTCAATAGGGGCTGAGTTCGTCTATTTTTCAGATTGTTCCTACAAGCTGGCGTTTGGCATTGCTTGGTTGCGTTAAGCTTGAGCGCCTTGCAGAGAAAATCGTTGAGAAGCCTAATCAAGATCGAAGTTTTGATGGCGCGATCTGGACATCCGCTATCCCCCGCCTACACTGGCACCTCAGTTTAAAAGAGGTGAACACATGTGGAGCTGGCTGTCGGTCGCATTATCGAGCTTTATTAGTATCTCTGCCGATGAAAGCAATAACCCTAGACAAGCGGCATTGTTTAAAACAATGTCGTTGTTGATGTTGGTCGTCTTATTATGGAGTGATGGCGGCGCTGCGCCAGTCATTGCTGGATGGATTACGTTGGGCCTTCTGGTTTCCGTCGCGGCAGATAGTCTCTATTTGCTCGGCCGGTGGCCAAAGTGGTGTTTTGCTGCGTTTATTGCCGCCCAACTTTGCTATAGCACATCATTTTGGTTACAGCTCTCGGGAGAGATGGTGTGGTGGTTACCGGCCATGCTGCTTGCTATCGGGATTGTTTCCTTCTTCCTTTTGTTACCGAAATTGGACCAACTGATTTTCCCGGTTGTTGTCATGGGCAGCGTGTTATTGCAGCTCAACTGGGCGGCGGGTGAAGTGTGGTTGTCTCAGCACTCGCTCTCCTCAGCGCTGGGTTTTGTTGGGACGCTTGTGCTGACGGTCTCCGCGGCGCTGCTTGCCCTGCATGATTATCGTCATCCAGTGAAAGGGGGGCGTTACCTGATTTCGGGCAGTTATATTTTGGCTCACTCTCTGATTACTGCGGCGATGATCCTCTAGCGTCAACGGGCTGTAACATTGAGGTTACCGCTTTACTGCCAATTTGATCGCGACATTGTTATACTTCGCCGACTTTTTATTTGGAGGTGAGTCATGGACATTTTATCTGCCGCGACCATGCTGTTTTTGATCATGGATCCGCTGGGCAATTTGCCGATTGTATTGTCGATTCTTAAGCACTTAGAGCCGAAACGTCGTCGTCGCGTCCTGATTCGTGAATTGCTGTTCGCGTTAGCGATTTTGCTGCTGTTCCTGTTTGCTGGTAAGGGCATCATGAACTTCCTTCACGTGCAGCCAGAAACCTTGAGTATCTCCGGCGGTATTATCCTCTTTATCATCGCAATCAAGATGATCTTCCCTAGTGCGGGTAGCATTACTGGCTTGGCGGCTGGGGAAGAGCCGTTTATTGTCCCGATGGCCATCCCTATGATTGCGGGCCCATCGGTGATCGCGGCGATTTTGCTGCTCTCTAGTCAACACCCTGACAAACTGCTGCAACTGTCGGGAGCGGTGATGCTCGCTTGGGGCACGACCTTCTTTATCTTGATGTTCTATAACTTCTTCCACCGAATTTTGGGTGAGCGTGGTTTAAAAGCCGTTGAGCGCCTGATGGGGCTGTTGCTGATCATGATTTCAACTCAGATGTTCTTAGATGGTGTTAAAGGCTACCTGGGATAAATCGCTCGCAGCATTACGACGACTTCGCTGTAACGACACACGCCGCCCATTGGGCGGCGTGTGTCGTTACAGAAGATGATGTCTGAAAACGCTATCAGGAGTTTTGCATGTATTTTTGACGAATATGCAGTAAGGCAAACACGCCAAAAAAGAGAAAAGACCACTTCTCCCAAGCGCTGAGGTTGTAGGGCTTAGCGAACGCGCGAATAAAAATCGCAGATTGGATCCCGTGCATGATCAGCATAAAGGCAAACATCGCGTACAGGGCATACGCGGTGTTGCCAGGGAAGGGGGCGATGAGGTTCCACACCAGCACCAACCACACTAGGCTAAATAGGGCTTTTCCGGCCAGAATAAATAGAGGCATCGATCTCGTCCTTTTGTTCTCTGCTTGTTAGTTCTCGGTGTGCTGTCGCTCATACAGACGGTAACACACTTGACCGGCCACCTTTTCGCGGTGCAGGTGCCAATGAGCCGGAATGCAATCGAGCACCAACTCTTTCTCTGTTTCAATATAGATCATCGCATCGTCGGCCAACCAACCGTTTTGTTCGAGTAGGGTCACCACCTCATTCAATAAACCTTGGCGAAACGGCGGATCGATGAAGACAACATGGTGCGGTGTGCCGGCTTGGCGAAGGTACGCCAAGCTGTCGCCGTTGTGCACTTTGAGAGTGTCAGCTTTTAGCGCTTCAGCGTTTGCTTTCAGCTGCTTGAAAGCGGTAGGGTTGAGTTCAATCAGTGTTACCTCATCCGCCTGACGAGAAGCCGCCTCAAACCCTAAGCTGCCAGAGCCTGCGAACAGATCCAGACATTTGGCTCTTGGCACGTCGCGCGCGATCCAGTTAAACAAGGTTTCCTTGACGCGATCGGTGGTGGGGCGCAACCCTTGGGCATCGTGAACAGGCAGCTTTCGCCCGCGCCAAATACCGCCAATGATGCGAACAAAGCCAGTGGATGGCTTATTTTGTGATGTGTTTTGCTGGCGACGTCTTACCATAGATTTTTTGACCGCTAATAAAGTGATACTATATCCAGTCGCTCAAGCAATGAGCGCGGTAATATAGCCCAATTTTCAGTAAGGACAGAGTGTAACGCATCATCTGAATGCAGGGAAAGCGTCACTCGGTCGTTAGCGTGCATTTATACAGGGTATGCAGCCTGTAATGCACGCGAAGTTAATAGTTACTATCTAGGAATGCTCCAGATGTCGGAAAAAAAGAAGCGCGGTTTACTCTCTTGGTTAGGTTTTGGTGACGAAGAGCAGACACAAGCCGAGAGCCGTGAATCAGCACAACAACAAGAAGCGCAGCCTGTCGAGTCGCCCGCCCAAGAGACACAGCCTGATGCCGAGGTGTCGCCAGAGCCTCGTGAGCCAGCCAGTGAGGTTGATGTCGCCCCTGAGGTTGACGCTACACCTGAGGTGGTGGCCCCTCGTGTGGTTGAACAAGAGAAACCGACCGAGAGCTTTTTCGCACGTTTAAAGCGTAGCCTTGCACGCACCAAAGCCAACATAGGTGCAGGCTTTTTTGGTTTGTTCAAAGGTAAGCAGATTGATGACGAGCTATTTGAAGAGCTTGAAGAGCAGCTCTTGATTGCTGATGTCGGCATGGATACCACAGTCAAAATCATTGATTCATTGACAGAAAAAGCCACTCGTCAGCAATTAAAAGATGGTGAAGCGTTGTACGATCTCCTTAAAGACGAAATGGCGGATATCTTGGCCAAAGTCGAGCAGCCATTGGTGGTGGACAGCAGTAAAACGCCGTACGTGATTTTGATGGTCGGCGTGAATGGCGTTGGTAAAACCACGACGATAGGCAAATTGGCCAAGCAGTTCCAAGCACAAGGCAAGAGTGTCATGCTGGCCGCTGGGGATACCTTCCGCGCCGCAGCCGTTGAGCAACTGCAAGTATGGGGTGAGCGCAATAGCGTGCCCGTCGTCGCGCAGCACACCGGTGCAGACAGCGCCTCGGTCATCTATGATGCGATTGAATCTGCCAAAGCGAAAGGCGTAGATGTCGTCATTGCCGACACTGCAGGTCGCCTGCAAAACAAAGCCAACTTGATGGAAGAACTGCGCAAAATTGTGCGTGTCATGAAGAAAATCGATGATTCAGCGCCGCATGAAATTATGCTCACCCTAGATGCGGGTACTGGGCAAAACGCGATCAGCCAAGCCAAGCTATTTAGCGATGTGGCGCCATTAACCGGCATCACGTTGACTAAGTTGGATGGCACGGCCAAAGGTGGCGTTATTTTTGCGCTTGCGGATCAGTTCCAAATCCCGATTCGTTACATCGGTGTCGGGGAAGGCATTGACGATTTGCGCCCATTTGAAACACAAGAATTTATCAACGCACTGTTTAGCCGCGAAGATTAAGCTGACTGAGACCTGTGAGAGGACGTTCGGGTGATAAAATTTCAGCAAGTGAGTAAGGCGTACCGAGGCGGTCGTCAAGCGCTGCAAAAAGTAGACTTTCATTTGCGCCGAGGGGAGATGGCCTTTTTAGGTGGCCACTCCGGTGCAGGGAAAAGCACACTGTTAAAATTGATTTGTGCCATTGAACGTCCAACGGACGGAAAAATCAGTTTCAATGAGCATGACATCACTCGAATTCCAAGCAAAGACATTCCATTTTTACGCCGCAACATTGGCATTGTGTTTCAAGATCATCGTTTATTGATGGATCGCAGTGTCTTCGATAATGTGGCCTTGCCGATGCGTATTGAATCCATCTCGGAAAACGAAATTAAGCGCCGCGTCTCGGCGGCCTTAGACAAAACGGGATTACTGGATAAAGCCAAGTGCCTGCCGAGTCAACTCTCTGGTGGTGAGCAGCAGCGCGTCGGGATCGCTCGAGCCGTGGTCAATCGTCCGACGTTATTACTGGCGGATGAGCCGACCGGCAACCTCGACCCTGATCTCTCCAACCGAGTTGTGCGACTTTTTGAAGAGTTCAATCGTGCAGGCGTCACCATATTGCTTGCCACTCACGACGTCGGGCTGGTCAACACTCGGCCGCAATATCGCCATTTGGAACTGAATCAAGGTTTTTTGAGTGAGGTCGAAGATTATGGCCGCGAATAAGCGAGTGAAGACAAAGCAAGGCCGCGCGAGCCAGAATCGAGTCCAGCGTGATGGCTTTTTGTCGGTGCACTTTAAGCAGGCGCGGTTAGCGTTTGCGGCGCTCTGGTTTCGACCACTGGCAAACTTTTTGACCCTAGCGGTGATCTCCATGGCGCTCGCCATGCCCTCCGCGCTCTATTTGCTCGGTAAAAATATCGCCGCTGCCTCTAGTGACGTGACCAGCCCTTCGCAAGTGAGTGCTTACATTAAGCAGCAGACGCCAGAGCCGAAGGTGATGGTGCTAAAAGATCAGTTAGAGAGCCGAACTGAAGTCGCCAAAGTCGATTACATCTCGCCGCAACAAGGCCTAGAAGACTTTAGCCAGTACTCTGGCTTTGAACAGGCGATCTCATTGCTTGATAACTACGCGCTGCCGGGCGTGCTTATTATTACCCCAAGCAGCGATGACCAAGCGATGATCAAGCGCCTTGCGGCTGAGGTTGCAGAGCAAGAAGACATCGCCGATGTGCGTTTGGACGAAGATTGGCTGACAAAGCTCGATGCGATTAAGACACTGGTCACCGGGATCATCATTACGTTGTCTGTACTGATGCTCTGCTCCGTGTTTTTGATTGTTGGCAACACGCTGCGCTTCAATGTGTTGGCAAATAAAGAAGAGATTCAAACCATGAAGTTGATTGGCGCGACAGACAGCTTTATTTTGCGCCCCTATCTCTACTCGGGGATGTGGTTTGGTTTACTCGGCGCATTGAGCGCATGGATACTGACGGCCATCATTACCATCGTCCTTAATCACAGCGTAGAGCAATTAGCGCTGCTCTATGACAGCCGTTTTCGTCTTATCGGGCTCAGTTGGGATGAGTCGCTCTTACTGATCATGCTTGGCATCTTTCTAGGCTGCTTGGCGGCGAAAGTGTCGGCGCGGCGCCATTTAAAAGAAATTGAACCTGTTTAACAGGGCGTGGTCATAATAATGAAACAAGTATACGGTAGCGTATACTTTCTATTGTGCCTGAGCGTGCTTTATGCATAATGGCAAATCCCAGCTTGAAACTTGTTCATTTTGAGTTCAAGATTGATGGGTTAAATTACACTCCAGATCAGAGATTGATGAGGATTTGAATGACTAACCAAGCGTATCCAATGGCGGTAGTAACTCAAGATAGCTTAGACAGCTACATCCGCTCCGTAAACAGCTACCCAATGCTGACCGCGGACGAAGAGCGTGAACTTGCCGAACGACTACACTATGACGGTGAAATTGAAGCCGCTAAAGGATTGATCCTTTCGCACCTTCGTTTCGTTGTGCATGTGGCTCGTGGTTATTCTGGTTACGGCCTACCTATGGCCGACTTAGTTCAAGAAGGCAACATCGGTTTGATGAAAGCGGTCAAACGCTTCAATCCCGAAGTTGGTGTACGTCTTGTCTCGTTCGCCGTGCACTGGATCAAAGCAGAGATCCATGAATACGTACTTCGCAACTGGCGTATCGTCAAGATCGCCACGACCAAAGCGCAGCGCAAACTCTTTTTCAACCTGCGTAAGTCGAAGAAACGCTTAGGCTGGTTCAACAACGGCGAGGTGGAAACCGTCGCAAGAGAGTTGGGTGTTGAGCCTTCAGAAGTGCGTGAGATGGAATCTCGTCTCGCTGCGCAAGACGCGACATTTGAGCTTTCTAGTGATGACGATGACACCGGTACATCTTACTCGGCTCCGATGCTTTACCTTGAAGATAAAGCCTCTGACGTCGCAGAAAATATCGAAGCGGCCAACTGGGAAGCTCATACCAACAATCGCTTGAGCCTAGCGCTTTCAAGTCTTGATGAACGTAGCCAACATATCGTTCGCTCTCGCTGGTTAGATGACAACAAAGCGACGTTGCAAGAGTTAGCTGATACCTACAGCGTATCTGCTGAGCGTATTCGCCAGCTTGAGAAAAACGCGATGAAGAAGCTCAAAGCCGCAGTCGGCGAGTTTTAATCCGCTAACGCAAAGCGCGAAACACAAACATGAAAAGCCGAGGTCTTGTGACCTCGGCTTTTTGTTTGGATCGTATAAAGCATTTTATATTAACCAGTTGGCGATCATTTCAACGCTCACTCCTGTGTATAACTCTGTGGGGAATTTCTTGGCTAGATGTCAGAAAGCAGGGTGAATAAAGGCCTAATGGCGGGTTTTTCTATGGGGATATGTTTTGAATCACTCACAGAATAGTTATGATCATCACTACATATTGTGGATCTTTTTTAATTCAAACACTTTATCAACGCAATCCACAACTTTATCCACAGATGACGTCATTTTGATCGCTGGTGGATAACCTTATTAACCGACAGTACTTGTCCTCCGTTGGATAGGTTACAATGAGCGCAGACAATAAAAGCATAAAGAGAAAGTAAATGGACCAGTTTCAGCACATCGATGTTGCCTCCGCGCAGCAAATGATTGAGCAGCAAGGCGCCCGCCTAGTGGATATTCGTGATCCACAATCCTTTGCCGTCGCGCATGCTACGCATGCGTATCATCTGACCAACGACACCATGGTGGCCTTTATGGACGAGGTGGAGTTCGATCAGCCGGTTTTGGTGATGTGCTATCACGGGATCAGCAGCCAAGGTGCGGCGCAATATTTAGTGAACCAAGGGTTTGAGCAGGTATACAGTGTGGATGGCGGTTTTGAAGCCTGGCATCGCGCTGGGCTACCCACCGTGCAGACGGCTTAACTTCCATATTTCAGGATAGCCCCAATCTTTCAGGATAACCTAATGGTAAGAGTAACCACCATCAAGAACCCCAGAATGGGCCAGGCGTTTGTTGATTACATGGCGGCTCGTAGAATCACCGTTGGCATGATGCGCGATGAGGAGAGTGACGATTTTGTCTTATTCCTCAAAGAAAGTGAGCATTATGATCTGGTGATGCAGGAGCTTGAGCAATTTCTGGCTAACCCGAATGCAGATAAGTACCACGCTGCGTCGTGGGAGGTGGCGGATACCCGAGTCAATCCTTTCCATTACCGTTCACCCAGTTTCATCGCGATGATCAAAGCAAAAGCAGGGCCGATCACCTTAGCCGTCATGCTGCTATGTGTGGTGATTTTTGTGCTTCAGCAGATAGGTCAAGGTCGAGCGATTTTCCTCGCGCTTCACTTCCCTGCGGACGCTAGCCAGCAATGGCAGCTCTGGCGCTGGCTCAGTCATGCGGTGTTGCATTTTTCGGCGTTGCACATCGTGTTCAATCTACTTTGGTGGTGGCAACTTGGCGGTGATATAGAGCAGCGACTGGGTCAAGGGAAGCTGTTGCAACTGTTTGTCCTGTCGGCGGCACTCTCAGGCGCTGGGCAGTATTGGGTTGAGGGCGCCAACTTTGGGGGGCTCTCTGGCGTGGTGTACGCGTTGGTCGGCTACATCTGGATGATGGGCTACAAGGCGCCCGCGCTCGGTTTGATGATGCCAAAACAGGTGATTGGGTTTATGTTGGTTTGGTTGGTGCTTGGCTTTATGCAGCCCTTTATGGCCATTGCCAATACCGCTCACTTGGCGGGGCTGCTGTCTGGGGTTGGCTTAGGGTTACTCGATGCGAGTAAAGCCAAATACCAAGGGTAGGTAGGCTAAAAAATATAAAACGCCGCGTTAGCGGCGTTAACAGACCTATCGAGATTGACGGGTGCACGTTTACTGGTAGAGATATTTAGTAAACAGCAGATCCGCGATGACGGTTTTTCCGGTTTCCGGCAGTAAAATCGAGTTGAGCTCCTCGACTAGGCTTTTACGCAAGTCTTCGCGTCCTGCCAGCGAGGTGATGGTGTCTTTTGACTGCTGTCCGAGCAACTCGATCACGGCATCACGAATCAAAGGCTGGTGCAGCTCAATCACCGCCAAATCGGCTTGATTAGCAACCATGATGTCAATGCGTACCTGAACATAGCCCAAATCTTTACCCTTGGTATAAAAATTCGTGGTGAGATCCGGCTCCAGCGTGAAATACGCCAGTTGAGGCCCGCCTTCCTTTTCTGCCAAGGAGGGGAGGCTAACGAGCAGACTCGCAGCAACAAAAAGCTGCGCTAGGTAACGTTTCATCATAGTGGGCGATTTTCTTTCTTCTTTTCACGATATTCGAAAGGTCAGAGTCTTGTTACAATGTTGCCTCTGTCTGTGATTAAAAGAGGCGTTGAACACTCGATACCGTGGTTAACGTTGTTATTTAAGCTTTATTTTACGATATAAAGCTGACTATTGAATACTAGTATGAATCCATCAACTTCGCATTGTTTGTCTGCCCTACGAGAGGTCGAATGGCATGATCCCGACCAGTTTAGCTTTCCAACGCCGATCGCCAAAGATTGGTTGTTAGAACAGGGCTCATTGTCACGTTTATTGGAATCGTATTGCCAAACCTTAAGTGTCGATTTGCTGCACAACCGCATTGTGTCATCGGAACGTTTGAATGCCCAAGAGATCGCCTTGTTGAGCCACGAAGCGTGTTTGTTACGTAAAGTGGTATTGAAAGGCGATGAGACCGCTTGGGTGCTAGGGCGGACCTTAATTCCTCAATCCTCACTGCAAGAGCAGCATGTTGACTTGACCGCGCAAGGCGAGATCCCACTTGGACTGACCGTCTTTAGCGCCGACAACGTCAAACGTGATGCACTGCAAGTTGGCTGGGCACAGGTCGAGGGAGGCCGTTTATTGGCGCGCCGCTCCCGATTGTGGATGAACCATAAACCCATGCTGGTTGCCGAGCTGTTTCTGCCTACCGCCCCGATTTACACTAAGGAGAGTGTGCAATGAGCGCTTCAAAAGCCATCGCCTATTGGCAACTGATGCGAATGGACAAACCGATAGGGACGCTACTGCTGCTTTGGCCGACACTATGGGCATTGATCATTGCCGGGCAAGGGCGCCCTGATCCTATGGTGCTGATTGTCTTTGTTCTGGGCGTCATCTTTATGCGCGCCGCAGGGTGCGTGATTAATGACTTTGCTGACCGTCGTGTTGATGGCCATGTTAAGCGTACGCAGCAGCGTCCGTTACCGTCTGGGCGCGTGTCGGCGAAAGAAGCGGTCGGTCTGTTTCTTATCTTGGCCGTGGCCTCATTTCTATTAGTGCTGACCATGAACCCGCTCACCATCCAACTGTCGTTTGTTGGGCTGTTTTTGGCGTTCATCTATCCATTTATGAAGCGCTACACCCATCTACCTCAGCTGTTTCTTGGCTTAGCGTTCAGTTGGTCCATTCCAATGGCTTGGGCTGCGCAGGCGAATACCTTGCCGATGATGGCGTGGTTTATTTTTGCCATTAACGCGCTGTGGACGATTGCTTATGACACGCAATACGCCATGGTTGATCGCGACGATGACTTGAAGATAGGCATTAAGTCGACCGCGATTCTCTTTGGTCGCCGTGATAAAACCATCATTGGCGCGCTGCAACTGACCACGCTAGCGATGCTGATTTATGTGGGTGTCTACTATGCGCTTGGCGCGAGTTACTACTGGAGCTTACTGGTGGTGGGGGCGCTGTTTGTCTTTCAGCAGCATTTGATCCGCCATCGTGAACGAGACTTGTGCTTTCGCGCTTTCCTTAATAACAACTATGTGGGGTTGAGTGTCGCAATAGGACTGGCGGTCGCGTTTTGGTAAGGGTTTCGTCACCCTCCTATTTCGAGAGATAAGAGTCTCTAGATAAGAGAGGAGAATAAGACAAAGGGCACGATCATCGTGCCCTTTGTGGTTTATCGCGTCGCATCCACCGATTGATAAATGCTTTCTTGAATGGTCAAACGCACTTCAGGGTAGAGCATCGAGTAGAGCAATGATGCGTAGGCTTGGCTCTTGTCTAAATCGCAGTTGCCTTCCACATCGAGGTAGCCTTGCTGCTTGAGCGTCGTGAATAACGCCGCAAACACCCCTTTATCGAAGAACTCAGGTGCGTTAATGCCATGCAGTCGACCAAGGCGCTGTGCAATGTCTTGGCTCTGCTGCTCCAAATCGCTCTTGCCTAGTTCTGGGTTGGCCACCAACAAGTTGAGCGCAATTGCGTAGCGCTGCAATGTCTCGCTGATGGTGCGACCAAGCAGGACCAGCACTTGGCTGTTGGCTTGGTTGATGGAGACCTGCTCTTTGTGGTCGATGTTCACCAGGCCTTGGCGCGCAATCTCTTCGATGTAGGACTCGGTGAGTTCATCGAGTCGAGACTCCTCAATACTCAAAAACAGCTCTTGCTTTAAGAACGGGTACACTAAGGCAACGTTTTGTTTGATCTGCTCTAGGCTCATCGCTTGGTGACGCACCAACATTTGGGCAATTAATGAAGGCAAGGCGAGCAGATGGATGATGTTGTTGCGGTAGTAGGTCATCAAAATCGATTGGTTGCGATCGAGTGACACAATCTCGCCCATCGAGTCGGTTTCTAGCACAAACTTATCCAACGTTTCAGCGTGTTGCACTAACGCTTCTGCGCTTTCTGTCGGTACCGTGTAGGTCGATGAGTAAGGCACATTGCGCAAAATCGAGAGATAACAATCGATTTGGCTGACGAGATTATCGCGCGATAACGCTCGCTGCCTTGATGCGAGCAGCGCCGTGGCACACAAGGTCAGCGCATTGGTAGCGGCCGCATCGTTAATGTGGGTCATCATTTTGGTCGCTAGTGTATTGACCACTGGGTTGAGCCACTGTGGCCTAGAAGCGCCCATCGGATCGATATCTTTCGTCCACTCCGGTGCCTGCTCATTGAGGAACTGGTTGAGTGGGATCGGCTCACCAAAGTTGACGTAGCCTTGTCCGAAGTTACGCAGTTTACGGATGGTGCGCAGCACTAAGCTCGCGTTTTCCTTCTCTTTGCGCTTGCCGCGCAGCTCTTTAGCGTACGTCCCCACTTCCATCACGTGCTCGTAGCCGATGTAGACAGGCACAAGCGTCACCGGACGATTGAGTCCACGCAGCATCGCTTGGATGGTCATCGCAAGCATACCGGTTTTGGCTTGCAGCAAACGTCCGGTACGAGAACGCCCGCCCTCAGAGAAGTATTCAACCGAGTAGCCTTTGGCAAACAGTTCAGCAAGGTACTCGCGGAAAATCGTCGAGTAAAGTTTGTTGCCTTTAAAACTGCGACGGATAAAGAAGGCGCCGCCGCGACGGAAAATCGGTCCGGCGGGGAAAAAGTTCAGGTTAATACCAGCCGCGATGTGCGGCGGTACCATGCCCTCGTGATACAAGACGTAAGAGAGCAATAGGTAATCCATATGGCTACGATGGCACGGCACGTAGACAATCTCGTGGCCATCTTGAGCGAGCTTGCGCACCGCTGCGGCATTGTTGATGTTCAAGCCTTGATAGATTCGGTTCCACAGCCAGCCCAAAATGCGATCGCCGCTTTTGACCAAGGAGTAAGAAAAGTCTGCCGCGATTTCATCCATGATGTCATGCGCCGCTTTGCGCGCTTTTTCAATGGAAATGTCTTTGGCTTTCGCTTCATCCTCAATCGCTTTCTCAATCGCTTTGGATTTGAGTAAGCGTTGAAATAGTGCTTGGCGACTCGGTAAGTTTGGCCCAGAGGCGGCCAGTTTCTGACGCGAGAAATGAATGCGCGCCACACGAGCGAGTTTGTGTGCAATCGACGAATCGGTCCCATGCGCATCCGCCATATAGCGTAGAGAGACCACAGGGCTGATGCGTACTAAACAATCTCGACCAGAAAACAGCACCGCTTTGGCTTTTTGTGGGCCGTTTAGCGACTGCAAATAAGGCTTATGCGAAGACTCTCGGCCTGGTTTTCGTCCCCACAGCACGGTGGCAGGGATCATCTGAACGTCCAGTTCGCTATCGAATTTGTGCAGTTCGAGCAGCTCAGAAAATAGCGCCACGGATTCGCGAGGCACATCATCGTCTCGGCTCACCACCGTATTGCGCGCCGAGGTGAATACGTAGCGATGGAAACATTTGCCGTTGATTTCTAGCGGCGTTAACGGATCCGGCAAGCCAAGTCTTTGCGTCTGCTTTTGCAGGGCGAGCAAGTCAACACTTGAGCGGTATGGCAATGCGTAGATAATCGGTTTGTCGACATCGATATTGTGATCAGCAATCGGATCGGAAGGAATCGCCGTCCCTTTGACTAAGACTGACAGTGGCAGCTTTAACAAAGATCGCGAGAAAGAGTGTCCAGAAGACATAAAGGTTCTTAGCCTCAAAAATCAAAAGTATGCCAAAGCGCATTTCCACTTCTGTCACGGCCGTTGGGTGTGAGCGTTTGACGCCTCTCACCGAGCCTCCTGAGAAGTGGAAATAAGCCCAAGCGGGTTTTCAGCTGGCAAGGATAGCAGAAACTGGTCAAACCTTTTAACGATAATTGAGCATGAAAGCATCAATGTGAGGTAAATAGCTTAAGCCCGACCAGAAAATAAAATCCGTCATTAACCCTTTCCTTTTTCTCAATACTGGATATACTCACAGTTAACTGTATAAAAAGACAGGTGACTTATGAAGCCCTTAACGCCGCGCCAACAACAAGTTTTTGACCTCATCAGAAGTAAAATTGATGAGACCGGAATGCCGCCAACCCGCGCTGAAATTGCCCGTGAGCTCGGTTTTCGCTCTGCCAATGCAGCGGAAGAGCACTTGAAAGCGCTCGCACGTAAGCAAGTGATTGAAATTATTCCCGGTGCCTCAAGAGGTATTCGTGTGTTGTTGAACGATGCCGCTAATGACGACGAAGGGCTGCCACTGATTGGCCAAGTCGCTGCGGGCGAACCTATCTTGGCTCAGGAACATGTTGAGGCACACTACCAAGTGGACCCGAGTATGTTTAAGCCACAGGCTGACTTCCTACTGCGCGTTCACGGCGAGAGTATGAAAGACATCGGCATTATGGATGGCGATCTACTAGCAGTTCATAAGACACAAGACGTTCGTGATGGCCAAGTGATTGTCGCGCGTGTCGATGATGACGTGACGGTAAAGCGTTTGGAACGTAAAGGGTCAACGGTACTGCTTCACGCTGAAAATGAAGAATTTTCGCCAATCAAGGTCGATTTAACTAGCCAAAACCTGGCGATTGAAGGTCTAGCGGTTGGCATCATTCGCAATACCGACTGGATGTAATTCGACGTCGAGTCCTCTGAGTCAGTCTTGCCTTTGAGAGCAACATCAAGATGCGTTCGCTTGCGCTTGATGTTGCAATTGATATTCATTATCATTTCTTCATTCGCGATAGAGAGATAATGAGCATGGCTTCCCGGCACCACAACGCGCATTCGCGCTATCAAATCCCCGCCAATCTTTTGCAGCCCTTGTGGCTTCGCAGTCGTGAAAGCCTTGTCGATAATGGCTTGGTTTACGATCCTATCGCCGCTAACGCGTGCCGACATTGTGAGTTAGCGCCAGAGTGTTTATCGGGCGATATTCCTCAAAAACAGCTGCTCCATGCGACCATTACACAGCTGTGTGACCAGCAAGTGAAACACTTTATCCAACATAACCCAGACGGCTGGATTATTAATGTTGGCGCTGGGCTGGATACTCGGTTCTACCGAGTGGACAATGGCCGTTGCCATTGGCTCGAACTGGATGTCACCGAAAATCTATTGTGGCGGCAAAAGCTGTTTCATCGCAGTGAGCGCTACCACCATTTATGCGGCAGTGTTACCGATTTGAGTTGGATGCCGTCTCTACCTATCGGGGAAAAATCGCCAGTGATGATTGTGTGCGAATGTGCACTGCTTGATGGCAATGAACGACAAATTGCCCGTTTCATTCAAGCTATGGGGTGTCACTTTGACAGTGCCAGAGCGTGCTTGGTGTTGGCCGGAGACCTAACCCCCACTGCATTGGGGCAGAAAATGGGTTCATCACATTACGCGCATGGTTATAAGTCGGCCGATGAGACGGTTAGACGCATACTGCCTTGGGCAAGTTCAGTGAAACTCTGTTCGCCTTTAGATCAGCACTGTCATCGTTGGAAGCTGTGGCAGCGATGGCTGAGAAAAATTCATCGCCTCAAGCATCGTTTAACGCCCGTGGTGGTTCAGCTGCGCTGGTGATAGGGGTACACTGGACACATCGTCCTTATGTGAATTCCACCCGTGCAGATCCTTGATACCCTTTCCAATCTCTCTCTTCATAAGAAAGTCTTGTGGCTCGCCATTCCTATGGTGCTGTCCAATATCACAGTGCCTCTGTTGGGGCTGGTTGATGCCGCGGTTATTGGTCATTTAGAACATGCGTGGTATTTAGGCGGTGTCGCGCTAGGCACCACCATGATCAGTGTGACTTTCTGGTTGCTCGGGTTTCTGCGCATGGCCACCACAGGTTTAGCGGCCCAAGCGTATGGCGGGAAGTCAGGGCATGGGTTGGCGCTTGTGTTGACGCAAGGGCTCGCGATGGCGTGGCTTTTTGCGCTGCTGTTTCTCATCGTGCATGCTTCAGTGGCCGATATCGTCTTTCAGTTCAGTGAGGCCAGCGAGCAAGTCAAATTTTATGGTGAACAATACTTTTCCATCCGTGTTTGGAGCGCGCCTGCGGCGTTAGCCAATTTTGTGCTGCTTGGCTGGCTGCTTGGAACACAAAACGCAAAAGCGCCCATGTGGATGGTGGTGATCACCAACGCGACCAATATTGCACTCGATCTGCTGTTTGTGATCGGGTTGGAGTGGCAAGTCGAAGGGGCGGCTTGGGCGTCGGTATTGGCCGATTACACCGGTATGAGTTTTGGTTTTTTCTGCGTATGGCGAACATGGCACCAGCAGAACCTACCGCCTATTGGTGATGTGTTGCGTGCCACCACCCGTGGGCTAAGCCGTTTTATCAGACTGAATCGAGATATCTTCCTTCGCTCGCTCTGCCTACAAGCGGTGTTTACCTTTATGACCTTTCAAGGCGCAAACTATGGCGATGAGATTGTCGCGGCCAATGCCGTCTTGATGAGTTTCTTGATGATGATCTCGTACGCAATGGATGGCTTTGCCTATGCAATGGAGGCAATGGTCGGTAAGGCCATCGGCGCAAAAGATCGTCATCAACTGACGCAGTCATTGCTGGGCTCCTTTTTCTGGAGTCTGATCATTTGCTCCGTACTGACGTTGGTGTTTGCCCAACTGGGATCGCCCTTGATCGCAATGATCACGGATATTGAGTCCGTCCAGCAGCAAGCGCTGCACTTTCTTCCTTGGCTGGTGGCCATGCCGTTGGTTTCTATGTGGTGTTTTCTACTCGACGGTATTTTTGTCGGCGCGACGAAAGGACGAGAAATGAGAAACAGCATGTTTGTCGCGACCTGTGGGTTCTTCATTCTATTCTGGCTGTTTGAGGCGTTGCAAAACCACGCGCTTTGGTTATCGATGCTCTGTTTTATGGCCGCGCGAGGCATGGCATTAGGGTGGGTTTTGTATCGCCAGTGGCGAGCGGGCGCGTTCTTTCCTGAGTCGATTTGAGGGCATGGCTGCGAAGAAAAAACACGGCGCCAAGCAGAGCCTGATGCCGTGTCGAATGAGATGAAAGTCGCGAGTAAGGGTTAAAACAAGCGATTCAAACCATTGAGGGCGGCGACGCGGTAGGCCTCCGCCATGGTTGGGTAGTTAAAGGTGGTATTGACGAAATACTCGATGGTATTCGCTTCGCCTTTTTGTTCCATGATGGCTTGCCCGATATGGATGATCTCAGCCGCTCGCTCACCAAAACAGTGAATGCCTAAAATCTCTTTAGTTTCACGGTGGAAAAGGATCTTCAAACTGCCAATATCTTTGCCTGCAATCTGGGCGCGAGCCAAATGTTTGAACGACGAGCGTCCAACCTCATACGGGACTTTCGCCGCTGTCAGTTCTTGTTCAGTTTTCCCCACAGAGCTGATTTCAGGGATGGTGTAAATGCCGGTTGGGATATCGTCAATCAAGTAGCCATCCGCCTGACCTTTGGTAATGGCCTGCGCCACGAATCGGCCTTGGTCATACGCTGCACTGGCCAAACTTGGATAGCCAATCACATCACCGACCGCATAGATATGCTCAACTGGTGTGCGGTAGTTGGTGTCCACTTTCAACTGACCGCGCGAGTCGGCTTCAAGCCCTACCGCGCTTAAGTTGAGCTTGTCGGTATTGCCGGTGCGGCCGTTGGCGTAGAGCAAACAGTCGGCGCGCATTTTCTTACCCGATTGGAGGTGGACGATCACGCCGTCTTCAGTGCCCTCGATCTTCTCGTAGGTTTCATCGTTGCGAATCACCACGCCGCTATTCCAGAAGTGGTAGGAGAGTGCGTCAGACACTTCGTTGTCCAAAAAGGACAGCAAGCGATCACGTGTATTGATGAGATCGGTTTTTACCCCAAGCCCACGGAAGATAGAGGCGTATTCACAGCCGATCACGCCTGCGCCGTAGATGATGATGTGGCGCGGGTCGTGTTTCAGGCTCAAAATAGAATCGCTGTCGTAAATACGCTCGTGGAGGAAATCGACATCCGCCGGTTGGTAGGGGCGTGAGCCTGTCGCAATCACAAATCTGTCGGCTCTGTAGGTCTCTTCGGTGCCATCGCTTTGCATCACCGCGATGGTGTATTTATCCACAAAGCGCGCCGTACCAAAAATCAACGAGCATTGGTTGCGATCATAAAATCCCTGGCGCAATCGAGTTTGTTTGTCGATGACCGACTTAGCATGACCAAGAATGTTGGAAAAGGTCGAGTGTAAGCTGCTGTTATTGTGGCAAAACAGCGGATTGTTGTTGAATTCAATGATTCGGCTCACCGCGTGACGCAGCGCTTTGGAGGGGATGGTGCCCCAGTGTGTACACCCGCCACCGACACTGCTCTCTTTCTCTACTATCGCGACGTTGAGCCCCGCTTTGGTCAATCCCATAGCCGCCCCTTCACCACCAGGGCCACTACCTATTACGATCACATCAAAGTGGTTGCTCTGAGCCATAGTTTTATCCTTGTTATAGAGTGTTAACATTGCTGTAGCGAGATTTTAACTGATTCCAAGAGGCAAAGAAAAAAAAGCGACCGAGAGAGTCGATGAGATCACGAGAATAGAGTGCGAGAAGTGAATCTTCGGCCTGGCGCACAGGATAGGCGGGCAAGTGAGAGGGAATTTTGCCTTCAATTAAGCGGGCGTGTTTTAATAGCGATTCTTCACTAAACAACGAATTGAGGTTATCTCCGTAAGCCAATCGTTGTATATTGACTGGCATTGAGGTTAAACACAGATACCAACGATGAAATCCATGGGAATACGCGCACAACAAAAAGAGAAAACTCGTCGCTCATTGATTGATGCGGCCTTCAGTCAATTAAGTGCTGATCGGAGTTTCTCGAACCTGAGCTTGCGAGAAGTGGCACGAGAGGCCGGGATTGCACCGACGTCTTTTTATCGCCACTTCAAAGACATGGATGAGTTGGGATTGACCATGGTCGATGAAGGCGGCTTGTTGCTGCGTCAGTTGATGCGCCAAGCGCGGCAGAGAATCGTCAAAGAAGGCAGTGTGATTCGCACCTCGGTCGAGACGTTTATGGAGTTTATCGCAAGTAGCCCCAACGTGTTTCGTTTGCTACTGCGTGAGCGCTCCGGAACGTCTTTTGAGTTTCGTACTGCGGTTGCCCGAGAGATGCAACACTTCTGCGCCGAATTGACCGAGTATTTAATTAGCTCAGGCATGTCTCGTGAAGAGGCATTTACCCAGGCACAAGCGTCCGTGACGCTAGTATTTAGCTCTGGGGCCGAAGCGTTAGATCTAGACAGACGTGAGCGCGATGAACTGGCCGAGCGTCTGATAATGCAGTTGCGAATGATAGCCAAAGGGGCTTATTGGTATCGCAAAGAACGTGAACGTAACCGATTAAAAGGTGGGATAAACTAATGTCGAACGAAACAAACCCAGTCGATCGTGGTTCTGAAAAGAAAACCCTCATTTTGGCATTAATCGCAGGTATGTGCGGTGATGCCATGTTGTCTTGGTTGACGATGAGTGAGGTCTCTTTCTCTATCTTTCCGTTGATCGCTTTGGTGCTCTCCTTACAGGCCTTGTACCAAGAGTATCTCCGTCATCCGGTATCCGAGGATATTCCTCTCGTCGGACTCGCGTGCTTTTTCGTCGGTGCGTTTGGTCACTCCGCATTTGTGAAAGCGCAATACCCAGAGGCCGGTTCAAACTTCTTTTCGATCATCGTCTCACTCTTGTTGCTGCTGTGGATCGGTAAAAAGCTCGGCTACATTGGCGCCGAGCGATAAGTACGCGACCACACATTCCTAAACAACAAACGAGCCCTAAGGCTCGTTTGTTCATTTAAGGGGCTAGTCTTTTTTCTCAAGCATCACACCCGCTTCCATATGGTGGGTGTAAGGGAATTGGTCAAACAGGGCGAATCGAGTGATTTTGTGCGTTTGTGATAACACGTCCAAATTCTCTTTGAGCGTATCAGGGTTGCATGAGATGTAGACGATGCGTTGATAGTTTTGCACCATCTTACAGGTATCGATATCCATGCCTGAGCGAGGCGGATCGACAAAAATGGTGTTGCAGTTATAGCTGCTTAAATCCACATTGGCGTCTTTTAAGCGGCGGAATTCTCGTTTGCCTTCGATCGCTTGAGTAAACTCCTCGGCTGACAATCTGAGGATCTGCACGTTATCTATGTTGTTGGCGGCGATGTTGTACTGCGCAGATTCAACGGAAGGCTTGGCGAGTTCGGTTGCTAATACACGGTCGAAGTTTTGTGCCAGTGCCAGTGAAAAGTTGCCGTTACCGCAGTAGAGCTCAAGCAGATCGCCTTGGCTCTCTTGGGTGCAGTCGACGGCCCATTCCAGCATTTTTTCTGCCACTTTACCGTTAGGCTGCGTAAAGCTGTTTTCGACCTGCTGGTAAACGTAAGGCTGGCCGTTCACATCCAGTTTTTCTACCACATAATCTCTATCGAGCACGATCTTCATTTTACGCGCACGGCCAATCAGGTTGAGGTTGAACCCTTCGTCATTTAAGCGTTGTTTCAGCGCTTTTGCTTCCACTGTCCAGGCATCATCGAGCTGACGATGGTATAGGAGCGAGACTAAGATTTCGCCGCTCAGTGTCGAGAGAAAATCGACTTGAAAGAGCTTGCGGCGCAGTGTGTCGTTATCTTTCATTGCTTCGAGAAGCAGCGGCATTAAGTCATTGATAAGACGACTGGCCGCCGGAAACTGATCAACGCGGTACTTTTCACGAGTCTCCTGGTTAAACATGATGTAATAGAGTTCATCCCCTTCGTGCCACACGCGAAATTCGGCGCGCATGCGATAGTGCTGCTCTGGAGATTTGAACACTTCCAACTCAGGCGCCTCGTAACTGGAAAACATCTCGGTCAAACGAGAGATTTTGTCATCGAGTTGCTGCTGGTAGTGCTGCGGGTTTACATCAAGAGTCGCCATGAATAGTACCTTTGGGGTGATTACCTGGGTGGTGTTTGCCATTTAAGAGCGCAGATTTTATTCAATCCCCGTCTGATGTCCAGTCTTGGTCGCGAAACGGGCGCAATGCGCACTGTAAAACTATAGCTTATAGCCATCTATCACTAGACAAATACCGTCAGGCTCAATACTATGCCTTCAAGCTGGTGCTATCTAGATGTATAGATGGCTGAAAAGGGAATCTGGTGTAAATCCAGAACTGACGCGCAGCGGTAAAAGAGAACGACCCCTCAACACGACACTGCACCACGGGAGGTGTGGGAAGTCGAGGCAGTAGGCCAACAGCTCTTAAGTCCGAATACCTGCCAGCAGCTGAGTTCCATCAACGGCATCCGCCAGAACTCAGTAGGATTTACGCGATTTAGGAACAATATAATGAACAAATCTATTCTAGCGATAGCAGTGGCATCGCTACTTCCTGCTACCTCGAGTTTGGCCCAAGAAGCCGCGGCTGATGAAACTATGGTGGTGACTGCGAATCGTTTTGAGCAACAATTAAAAGACGCACTCGCTCCAGTGGAGGTCGTGACCCGACAAGAAATTGATGCTATTCAAGCAAAATCGCTCTCTGAGGTATTACTACGACTACCGGGGGTTCAGATTGCTAGCCAAGGTGGTGTCGGGCAAAACACAGAGCTTTACGTTCGAGGTCGTTCCACTAAAAATATCTTAGTACTTATTAATGGTGTACGTATCGGCAGTGCTACAACCGGAGCTGCAAATCTTTCGGCAATACCTCTTGATGGTGTTCAGCGTATTGAAGTGATCAGAGGTGCTAGAGCAGCAGTGTATGGTTCAGATGCCGTAAGTGGCGTAGTTAACGTAATCACGACTAACCCGAACGGTTCATCAAGTAAGGTAAGAGCAGGTTTTGGAAGCTTCGGAAGCTATAACGTAGGCGGAACATTATCTTTGGGTGATACACGTACAGGGTGGTTGAACCTGACTGCCACTCACCAGTCTAGTGATGGTTACAACGTACAACCAACGAGTAGTAACCCGATTGATACAGACGATGATGGTTACACAAGTCAATATCTGGTTCTAGATACGGGTAAAAGACTGAATCAACAGTGGCTAATAAAATCAAACGGGTACTATCAAAAGCATAAAGTCGAATATGACAACCCTTGGACTGGTGTAGATAAAACGGATAGTGACTTATACAGCCTGAGCTTTGCCGGAGAGTATACCAGAAACAACTTTGATTCTTCGCTTTCGTTGACCTCGAATCAAGATAAAGCTAAGTCCTATGGCCAAGGTGCTGCCGAGAGCACAATTTCAACCAATAGAGTCGTGGTTAACTGGGATAACAATCTACAAATCAGTGAGCAGCTTACAGTGCTGGGTGGTATAGATTGGTATCAAGATAAAGTGGATAACACCACCAAAGCGATGAACAACGATTCTAGAGACAACGGAGCAGTCTTTGCTGGTGCTATTTATACCCAAGGCATTGTGTCATTGGAAGGTAACGTTAGATACGATGACAATAGTGCTTATGGTAATTACACTACTTATCAGCTTGGTGGTGGCGTCAGTTTAACAGAGGCCATCAAGCTTGTTGCGTTGCATGGCACAGCTTTCAAAGCGCCGACATTTAATGACCTATATTGGCCAAAAGAATGTGGATTTTGGGGGTGCTATGAGGGTAATCCGAATCTTGTCCCTGAAGAGTCTCAAACTTCAGAGATTGCGATTGAAGGTGAGTACGATATTGCAGGTTTCCGTTTAGCGGCTTATCAAAGTGACGTAGATAAAATGATTGCCAGTAACGGCTCAACGAACGTCAACATCAATAAGGCAAAGATTAAAGGAATTGAGGTAGCGACAAGCTTCCATACAGGCCCTATTGATCATCAAGTCTCTTACGACTACCTAGATGCAAAAGATGATACAACCGGGAAAGATCTTGTTAGACGCGCGCGTCACAGCGGTAAGTGGAACTCATCGTACAACATAGCAGCGTGGCGATTTGACCTGAGTTACCTGTATCAAGGGAAGCGTTACGATGACACTTCAAACACCAAAGTGTTAGATCCATACTCTCTAGTAGATATTGCTGGTACTTACTATTTTGATAATGGACTTAGCCTAGGTGCTAAAGTTGGCAACCTTCTAAATGAAGAGTACGAGACAGCAAGCGGTTATAAAACGCCAGAGCGTAACTACTATGTGAACGCGATATACGAATTTTAACCCAAACGCCGCCTCCAATAGCGAGGCGGTTTTTCTTTTTGGGATAATATATGAAAAATGTCATCATCAGTTGGTCCTCTGGCAAAGACTCCACACTTACCTTGGAACGTTTAATAGAATCATCCGAGTATAACGTTATTGGTTTATATACGACCTATGTCAAAGACGAAGTCCCTTTTCAAGCGACGCCGCTGTCTGTCGTCCGTATGCAAGCACAATTGCTCGGTTTGCCGCTGATTGAGATTGCTTTGCCAGAGGTGTTCCCAAGTAACGAGATCTATCAGCAAAGCATCGTCGACGGCTTACGCAAGAGTGGGTTAGCAATAGACTCTGTCGCATTCGGCGATATGTTTTGCAATGGTATCGCCGACTATCGGCGAAGCTATATTGAAGCTGCGGGATGGGAGTGTGTCTTCCCTCTTCTTGGAGAGAGCAGTCAAGCGTTGGCCAAAGAGATCATCGACAGAGGGATACAAACCTTAGTGGTCACAACGGATGCCGAGCAACTTATCCCGGACTACTGCGGCCTTTGGTACAACTCAGCATTCCTACAATCACTACCCGAGACGGTGGATCCGTGTGGAGAAAATGGTGAATTTCATACATTGGTGACACAAACAAGAAGCTATCAAGGCGAGATAGTGCTGGCGTTGACGCACCAAGAGCACGGAGAGCGCTTCTCACATCAACGTTATCAAGCCTCGATATTGCCAATCGATGCAGAGCGAGTATGATCAGCGCATCTTATTGTGTGGAAGTCGCCTGTGTTCTCTCAGCCAAATGTTCTAATTTTTGATTCCGGTGTTGGTGGGCTTTCTGTCTATCAAGAAATCGAGGCGATCCTACCCCAACTCAACTACTACTACGTTTTTGATAACGAAGCGTACCCTTACGGTGAGCTAGAACACAGGGTGTTGATCGATCGCGTAAAGCAAATCGTGTCTCAATGCGTCGGTCGGTTTCGTATCGATCTAGTGGTGATTGCATGTAATACGGCGAGCACCATTGTGCTCCCCACACTTCGTGCCCTGCATACTATTCCCATTGTTGGTGTTGTGCCGGCGATTAAGCCGGCGTCAAACATGGCCAATAAAGCCGTCGGGTTGATTGCGACGCCAGCGACGGTGACGCGAGAATATACCCATGACCTCATTCGCAACTTCTCTCAGAGTAAACCCGTCGAAATGCTAGGCTCGACAAGGCTGGTGGATATGGCTGAAGAGAAGCTACGTGGGCAAGCAGTAGTACTGGAAGAGTTAGAGGAAGTGCTGCTGCCGATCAAAGGTCACATTGATGTTGCCGTACTAGGCTGTACCCACTTTCCGCTCATCAAAGATGAGATCCAACAGGTGCTCGGTGATGGCGTAATCCTAGTGGACTCCGGTCAAGCTATTGCGAGACGCGTAAAACAGCTGCTGGGTCATGAATTAGCAGCGAGTGAGAAGGGCAAGCGGGAGATTTACTCCAGCGCTCCCCCTTGGCAGGAAGAAGCGCTGAACAGAAAACTGCAGAACTTAGGGTTTACTCCTGTTCAGAGTTCTCCGATTGAGATTTTGGATCGTTAGCAATCCTCACCTTTAAGGTACGCTGAAGATAGTCTTTATCATTCAGCGCATCGATTGCAGTTTGCGCATCGTTGGTGGCCATTACCACAAAACCGAAGCCACGACGCTTTCCTGTCCTTTTATCCTTCATTAATCGAACGGCAAATACCTCACCATGTTGAGCAAACAACTCTTTGACGTGAGATTCGTTTGCTTTGTATGGAAGGTTACCAACATATAAGGTCTTGGTGGATGGATCGCTGACTGGTTCTGGCTCTGAATCGGTATTCGAAAATTTAAAAACAAAAGCGCAAGCAAAAACACCGATAACAAAAGTCAACGCAGAAGATAGCTCTTTTCCTTGTGATTCGATAAAGAGAAAGAGCATGCCACCCAATACCGCCAAGGCTACCATCAGAATGGTTGATTTATTTGAACTCATATTGGAATACAACTTTTGGTTGAGAATAAGAAAATCTATTATTAACAAAATAGATACAGGCATATTACGTATAAGGTTGTTGTTTTTCCAACTTATTGATGTGACGTGTCTCAAATGTTGAAATTTTATTCTATTTTCATCGGTTTGATTTAAATTTGAGCAAACAGAAAATAAATTGAAAATAGTGCTTGTCTTCCTTTCAGACCTCCCTATAATGCCGCCTCACCGACACGGAGTGAGACGAAAGTCACAAACCAAATCGGATTCAGAAAAATTCAGCGAATAAAAAAGCTTGACTCTGAAAACGGGAAGCGTAAGATACGCACCCCTAGCAGCGAGACGCAAAGCGACATCGCACTAGACGCTCTTTAACAATATAAACCTATCAATCTGTGTGGGCACTCGTTGATGATAATCCAAATAGTTTCTTCGGAAACAATTTAGGTTTCAATGATACGAAGTGACCATTGAGTCTTCGGACTCAGCACAGTCAATTCAAACATTACTTTATGTAATGTTCAGTATTCATTGAGCCAACAAAACTTTAAATTGAAGAGTTTGATCATGGCTCAGATTGAACGCTGGCGGCAGGCCTAACACATGCAAGTCGAGCGGAAACGAGTTATCAAAGCCTTCGGGTGGCGATAACGGCGTCGAGCGGCGGACGGGTGAGTAATGCCTGGGAAATTGCCCTGATGTGGGGGATAACCATTGGAAACGATGGCTAATACCGCATAATAGCTTCGGCTCAAAGAGGGGGACCTTCGGGCCTCTCGCGTCAGGATATGCCCAGGTGGGATTAGCTAGTTGGTGAGGTAAGGGCTCACCAAGGCGACGATCCCTAGCTGGTCTGAGAGGATGATCAGCCACACTGGAACTGAGACACGGTCCAGACTCCTACGGGAGGCAGCAGTGGGGAATATTGCACAATGGGCGCAAGCCTGATGCAGCCATGCCGCGTGTATGAAGAAGGCCTTCGGGTTGTAAAGTACTTTCAGCAGTGAGGAAGGTGGGTGTGTTAATAGCGCACTCATTTGACGTTAGCTGCAGAAGAAGCACCGGCTAACTCCGTGCCAGCAGCCGCGGTAATACGGAGGGTGCGAGCGTTAATCGGAATTACTGGGCGTAAAGCGCATGCAGGTGGTTTGTTAAGTCAGATGTGAAAGCCCGGGGCTCAACCTCGGAATTGCATTTGAAACTGGCAGACTAGAGTACTGTAGAGGGGGGTAGAATTTCAGGTGTAGCGGTGAAATGCGTAGAGATCTGAAGGAATACCAGTGGCGAAGGCGGCCCCCTGGACAGATACTGACACTCAGATGCGAAAGCGTGGGGAGCAAACAGGATTAGATACCCTGGTAGTCCACGCCGTAAACGATGTCTACTTGGAGGTTGTGGCCTTGAGCCGTGGCTTTCGGAGCTAACGCGTTAAGTAGACCGCCTGGGGAGTACGGTCGCAAGATTAAAACTCAAATGAATTGACGGGGGCCCGCACAAGCGGTGGAGCATGTGGTTTAATTCGATGCAACGCGAAGAACCTTACCTACTCTTGACATCTACAGAACTTAGCAGAGATGCTTTGGTGCCTTCGGGAACTGTAAGACAGGTGCTGCATGGCTGTCGTCAGCTCGTGTTGTGAAATGTTGGGTTAAGTCCCGCAACGAGCGCAACCCTTATCCTTGTTTGCCAGCACTTCGGGTGGGAACTCCAGGGAGACTGCCGGTGATAAACCGGAGGAAGGTGGGGACGACGTCAAGTCATCATGGCCCTTACGAGTAGGGCTACACACGTGCTACAATGGCGCATACAGAGGGCGGCGAACTTGCGAGAGTAAGCGAATCCCAAAAAGTGCGTCGTAGTCCGGATTGGAGTCTGCAACTCGACTCCATGAAGTCGGAATCGCTAGTAATCGTGGATCAGAATGCCACGGTGAATACGTTCCCGGGCCTTGTACACACCGCCCGTCACACCATGGGAGTGGGCTGCAAAAGAAGTGGGTAGTTTAACCTTTCGGGGAGGACGCTCACCACTTTGTGGTTCATGACTGGGGTGAAGTCGTAACAAGGTAGCGCTAGGGGAACCTGGCGCTGGATCACCTCCTTATACGATGATTATCGTTATGAGTGTCCACACAGATTGATGGTTTATGTAGTTTAAGAGATAGAAGATATCCCAATATCTTCAACTTAGTGTCCCGTTCGTCTAG